>NZ_NOZT01000006.1:0-824 GCF_002412355.1 Acinetobacter sp. YT-02 | reverse complement strand
AGAGGTGGATCAGGAAATTTGAACAACACTTATAAGTGATATTTTGCTCCCCAAATGATGTTATAAACATCAATATATGGAGTATTTTATGGCACGTAGACCAAGAAGAAATCATTCAAATGATTTTAAAGCTAAGGTAGCACTTGCTGCGATTAAAGCAGAAAAAACACTTGCTGAATTGAGTGCTGAATTTGATGTTCATCAAAACCAAATTATCGACTGGAAAAATCAACTGATTTCAGCTTCCTCGCAAGCTTTCGATCAATCAAAAGCTCCAACAGAACCACCCATCGATCTAAAAAAACTACATGCAAAAATCGGTGAGCAGGCATTAGAAATTGATTTTTTAGAAGGTGTGTTGAAGAAACTGGGCCGCTTCAACCACAAAAGTTAATCGATGACTCACTTCAGATTTCAGTATCTAAGCAAGCTCAGCTGCTGAAAGTCTCCCGTGGTTGTTATTACTATCGCCCAAAACCTGTGAGTGCATCAGATCTGAAGCTGATGCGGTGTATGGATGAGTTACATATGCAATACCCTTTTGCAGGTAGCCGTATGATGCGTGATTTGTTGAATCGTCAAGGACATCATATAGGACGACGTCATACACGTACTTTAATGAAGAAAATGGGCATTAATGCGTTATATTGCAAACCAAATTTAAGCCAGGCTAATCAAGCTCACCGCAAATATCCATATCTGCTCAAAGGATTGGCTATTCAGCGCAGTAATCAAGTGTGGTCTACGGATATAACGTATATCCCTATGGCAAAAGGCTTTGTTTATTTATGTGCTGTGATTGATTGGCATAGCCGCAAGGTACT
>NZ_NOZT01000069.1:0-886 GCF_002412355.1 Acinetobacter sp. YT-02 | reverse complement strand
ACTTTAGGGTGTACTCCAAGTTTACATAATGTCGCATCTTCTGTGAAATCGTCTTTTCTACGCAAATAAACCCGATTTAAAGGTGAAACCTAACAATATTACAAGTAGCACTGTTAGCATTGCTTTAAGCCTAAAAATCGCATCATGAGCTATTTTAATTTTCTCCTTATACTCTACCTCTGACATTGAAAACTTATCCATTTCAGCCTGAATAGCGTCCATATATTTTGAAATTTTTTCTAATTTTTCGCTCTGCTGTTCATTTTTAAGTGATAGCGCAGTATTGGATTGCTCCAGTTGTTTATTTAAATTGATCTGCTGAATAAGATTGTTCGCTTGATCGGCATTGATTTTTTGACTTTCCTCATTAAATTCATCCTGCTCTTTAGACTCTTGAATCAACTGCTTTACTCTAGCAGTCAGTTTTATGTTTTTTTCTTTGAGGGCTTCATTCTCTTGTTCTAGAGATTCTTTAGCTTTTTCTATTGTAGAAAATTGCTTTTTAAAGTCGGTGAGCTGTCGCTGTAGCTCAATATTTTCCTCAAAGTGACTTGTCGCAACCTCATCAACTAAAAAATCACAATATTTAAAAAAATCGGCTTCAATCAGGGCAAAGGGCATGGCATGAGAAATTTTTAAATGCTCAACAATTTCATGCCAACTTTTACCCGTGCGGTACAGCTCGGTAATTTCATCCTGTCGGCTCTCAAGCCACCTACGTTTATTGAAATAAGGGGTTTTAGCCATCAATCAATATCCTTGTAAAAACTATCGCTATAAACATAGCCATCACTGCTTTTAGACGCTAAAAACCTCTTACCCTCCTCACTGCTTTTCCATGCCAAAAGTAGCTCTCTTGAGCTTTGATTGGCTTCGTCTTTAATAG
>NZ_NOZT01000068.1:0-770 GCF_002412355.1 Acinetobacter sp. YT-02 | reverse complement strand
CGGACATAGCTTAGATTTAACTTTCGTCCACCTGCACCTAAAAAACTACGGTTCATTTTTGACTGAAAATAAGCCGTGAACATGCTATATAACTTACCGATCTGCACACGTACACCACGGTAGCCAATATAGCCCTCAAGGCTTAAAAGGTACTTTTCAAAATGTTCTTTTACATCCGTATTGGATTTATTTTTTTGAAAGCTATTTACCAAATTAACGCCACGTTGACGCACAGCCTCAAACGCTTCTTGCTTCAAACGCCATGTAAAGTTGGTCGCATGTTTGGTATTTTCACTTAAACCCATTTCTTGCAATTCTTTGATACTTTTGGCTCGTTTTGTGAGCTGTAAAAAAGTATATTCACCCACGGTTAAGGATATCTTTCCGAAGGTTTCAGCACCTTTGACCTGTTTAGAAATTTGATCATTTAAATAATCAAGATGATCATATTTATTCTGAATAATCACACCATCAGGCAAACGTAGAAGTAAGTCATTTACACGGCAAAGCAAAAGCAAAATCGGGGGTCTAAGTGCATATAATTTATTTTCACCTTTCGATTTATCACGTAAATAACGATAAAAATCTGCTTCGCCAAGATTTTCTTTCTGAAAGCAGCCACCGTTATAGGTAATGCAACAAAATGTGCTTTGTCCGGACAAAAATTTTCGATACTGCTGTTGTGGTGTATTCAGCAAACCATAGCGGTCATTCCACTTTTCAAGCATGGATTCTGCATTACTAAAACTGCTCGGTTTAATCAAAATTCC
>NZ_NOZT01000067.1:0-11468 GCF_002412355.1 Acinetobacter sp. YT-02 | reverse complement strand
AAACCATAGCGGTCATTCCACTTTTCAAGCATGGATTCTGCATTACTAAAACTGCTCGGTTTAATCAAAATTCCTAAATCGTAACCTTTGCTGAAACATGCAAGTGTCGTATGAGTGAACTCTTTTATGCCAGTGGTGTAATAAATCATTTTTTCTTATTTAGTCCAAAAATTTAATGATTAATATACCCTCATTTGTAGATTCTTAAAGGGATTCCAAAGATTTTTTTAAAAGTTATATCTAAAAGACTAGTTATAGGTAGTTATAACCGAATTATGCTATCGCATAATTAGCAGTTCCAAAAATTCGACTTGACATGGTATTTGATACGCATAAGATCAGATTTGTAGATATTGTTTTTTCGTTGGACTGCCAATCCATACATTCAATTTTCCTTAAAAATTGTTTGTTCATGGATTGCCAACCATGAACAAACAACATCACCCATTTTCGCAACGTGCCAAGTTGTGAAAATTTTTATCGGTGAAGCTGCGTGCGTGAGAAATCTAGCTGGCGCGGCTACGATAGGGGCTGAGAGGTGTGACTCCTCTTTTCTACCTGTTACAAAAGTTATGTTCCTGTTTTTACAGGATGCAAGTAGGGCGACACGGACACGGGAATTGACGGGTTATCAGCGTTTAAAACATGCGACTGGTAACTTAGTGAATTAACCCTGTTTTATTTGTTACGGTGAGCCATCTCAAGGATTGGGTGAATGGCGTTAATAACCGCTTGGCAGATGCTTCGCAAGGGCATAGTCAAGGCGCACAGGTGGGCTTTTGAGGGCATCGTAAGGTGTCAGGGGCGTGAGGTGAATAACTGGATCGTTCGGTACTGTACGGTGATTTGCTGAATTCGTAGAGATACGTTGCAAATTGCTGACAGATCAATGGATAGCTCAAGCCTGTAAGGTCGTCTCTGTCAACATACAACTACAAAATAGTTGATGGCAGTCGATATGCGTAGAGTAAGTGCTTTACCTTATTAATTTAACTAGGAAATATAAGCTAGAAAAGACTTGGAACTGCGGTCTAGCGAAGTATGGAATTGATTTTAGTTAAGTTAGAGATAAGCGTACTACTCGATTTCAATGTTTTTTATTGAAATCAAAGACAAGTGAAACTAACGTGGGCGCACTTCACACCGTATGAGTTGTAGATATTTAATTTCTGATTGATGAGTTCACAGAAAAGCAATTCTAGGCAAACAACGAGGTGGTGATCGGTGACGGTCTTTAGAAGTGTTAGAGAATAGACCAGTACAAAACCTTAGCTACATCGAGGTTGCAGACAGTTCGAGCGAATAAAAACGTAAGCGCTGTTAATTGGGAAAGTCTATGCCGATAAGTTGGTGATGTTTAAGGTGATTGAAAACAGATTTTTTTCGGTAATATTCGAGTGGTATCAACATGCTTTGGCTAGCATGATTTACCGAAAAAACTGTCTTAAAACGATTCTACAATCGTGAAAATTAGTTGTCTTGGCCGACAATGATATTTTCAAACTGTTGATGCAGTATAAATACGTACAAACTAGTGGTTTTAAGAACCCAGCCCCTAAGGGGCTGGGTTTGTCTTTATAAAAATAACTCTATTTCGCTCTCATTTGCGATTTAAGCCACTTCATAGCAAAAACCATCATTTCATCACATGACTTTGTAATCGGGCTAAAAAACGCCATTTTAAGCCTTGTATAAGCATCTATAGAGCGAGTGTCTACGAGCGAACCACCAAAATTCGCGCCTAGACTCTCTGAAAAACCGTTTTTTAAGCTGTGAAGCCTAAATAAGCGTAAATCATATGCAGAAATTTGAGCCTAGACCGAGCGTAGCGAGTAAAAAAGCTCTATGAGCGAAGCGAATTCCGAGTTGCTTTTGATCTTGCTTTTGCTTTTTCTTAAATTCAGGAAAACATAAACCAAAAAATTGCCCCGGCGAATCGAGCGAAAGCGAGATTCAATAGAGTTTGAGCGTAGCGAAAACCAAGGGCAATTTTTCATTTATTAATTTTAAAAGCTTTATTAAAAGCTTTTAATAGCTTTTAAAAAGCTTTTAAAAAGCTTTACGACCAGTCTCAATGTGTTGCTATACCAGTGTTTCAGACACTAAAGTGGGGGCGAAATGTTAGGTTTTTGACTTTAAGTGGGGGCGAAATGTTAGGTTTTTGACTTTAAGTGGGGGCGAAATGTTAGGTTAGTGGGGGCGAAATGTTAGGTTAGTGGGGGTGAAATGTTAGGTTAGTGGGGGCGAAATGTTAGGTTAGTGGGGGCGAAATGTTAGGTTGTAATCAAGATATGCTTGACTTAATAAGTGGGGGTGAATAGTATTAAAAATACCACCACATAATAGAAGAATAGTGATTTTAGATGGCTGTATCATTAAAGAAAATTAAAAATTTTGAGGAACATGACAAATCTCTTTTTCCTCTTGCAGCACCTGCCAAACGTTATCCAAAAGACTATGCTGTCTTTCAAAATATTTTCTGGCAATTGAAGCATGAGAAATCACCAAAAGACGATATTCTAAAATTGCTATTCTTTTTTAGCCCTAAAGTTCGGCTAGCATCAGATCCCAATGAAACAACAGAATTCACTGTAACAGCTAAAGAATATGCTGAATTGACGGGCTTAAAGCCAAGCAGTGCTTATGTAGCCTTAAACCGAGTAGTAGATGCTCTCTACGACCACAGTGTAGTTTTTTATCATCCTGGAAAAGATCGAGAAATTCGAACAAGACTCATTAGTACATGCTCATACAAGGATGGATGTTTTTATATTTCTTTCACGCATTTTGCCCTATACATTATGTATGTTTTTAATAAACAAAATTCGTATACAAAATTTAAAGTTAAGTCGGCTGTTGCCTTACATGGTCACGGTTTAAAACTTTACCCATTCTTGGTACAAAATGAATTTCGTTCTAATTTCGATGTATCCATTAAAGAATTAAAAAGTGCTTTAGGTCTAGCAGAAAATTCATACCCAGAATATAGAGATTTCAAAAGTACTATTCTTAAACCTCATATTGATGACATTAACTCTAAAACAGAACTGACTATTGAGTTTAAAGCAGTTAAGAAAGAAGGACGCAAAGCTAGTCATGTTAATTTTATAGTTAGAAAAAAGAAAACTATTGGAGCTAATCAACAAAGTGAAACTGGTAGTAACCAAGCGCAAAATAAAATAACTGCAAAAATGGTTTATTTAACGATAATTCAAAGTGAAGAATTGAGCTTGAGATTCAAAGAATCTGGTGAGACTACAGACGAATTAGTAGAAAGAATAAAAACTGATTTTAAGAACAACGAAGGTAATAGATGGATTGAAAAATTAGCAGAATTCAATGTCGACCTTACTATTGAACAAAAAAATTGAAGAGCTACTCCCCTATCTAAAGAAAGTAGGCTTTAATACAAAATAAATTTCATGTTTAGGTAGAATGTTCAGATGAACATCCTTGTACACGCACTGAGGGATTCCATTGAACACAACAAAATTTAGCGTTATGGACGCTAGTAAAGCCTTTAAAAAATCACGTACAACAATATACGAAGCTATAAAAAATGGTGAATTATCAAGGGATCATGATGGTCTTATAGATCTATCTGAACTTATCAGAGTCTACGGAAATCCTTCAGGTGTTCAGTCCAGTACACGCACTGAACACGTACAGAAGGATGTACATGTACACGTCCAGTCAGAAGTCGAAACTGTATTAAAAGATCAAATTTCATTACTTAAAAATCAATTGGACTTAGCCAATCACAGAGAAAAGGCTTTGATGCAACACATAGAAGATTTGACTCATAGAATTGAGTTTAAAGGTCAGCTTGAACAACCAAAAACAGGGGTAGAAGAGCACAAAGTTGTTCCTCCTGTTGATTCTGAGATGATAGAGAATCCTAAACTAGAACCAGACCAGAAAGATGACGGATTGACTACTCCGGAACAAAAGGAAAATAAGCGTATTCCAGTCCCTGAACATATTGAGCCAGAACCAGAAAAAAGGGGCTTCTGGAGCCGTTTTTTCAAGCCCTATGGATGATAGGACTATTTAATCAGACTAATCAAAACCGTGGAACATTGTTTATTTATTGATCGTGGAACGTGAAAAGTCATAAAAAAAGCCCGATCTGGAGAATACGGGCCAATCAAAATGATATATACCATTGATTAATAAAGACAATTATAACACATTTCGTATAAGGTGTATTATGTTAATTTTAGAAAAAACTTAAAATTATCTATTAGAGAATCATATATTTTTGGATTACTTATAAGTGAAATAGCACCTATATAGTGCAGGCTTAGCTAGAAAAACTATAACACTCTAAGAAAGTATGGTTTTTTATGTACAAGGCAATTTCATGAGAAGCCAGATGATAAAATTCGAGGCTCCCCAATTTTGTAAATCAAATATATGCAAAATAATGTGAGTAAACCGGCAGTACCAGCATTAACACTGGCTGCACTAGGAGTAGTATTCGGCGATATAGGAACGAGTCCATTATATGCATTAAAAGAAAGCTTTCATGCGACACGCGGGCTACCTATTAATGAACTTAATATCCTGGGAATTCTCTCTTTAATCTTTTGGACCATTACCTTAATTGTTTCGCTTAAATATGTTTTGGTGATCATGAGAGCTGATAACAATGGTGAAGGGGGTATCATGGCATTACTCGCCTTAAACCTTAGGCAAAAAGGATTGTCCCGTGGAAAAAGACTGGCAATCATTATCTTAGGTTTCATTGGAGCATCCTTATTCTTCGGTGACGGTATCATCACCCCTGCTATTTCTGTTTTATCTGCAGTTGAGGGACTTTCTGTTGCTGCCCCGTCATTTGATCGCTTCATTATTCCAATCAGTATTGGAATTCTTATAGCTCTCTTTGCCGTTCAAAAACATGGGACTGCAATGATGGGGAAGTTTTTTGGTCCTATTACCCTGTTATGGTTCCTATCTATTGGTGCCATTGGCATTATGAGTATTATTCAAAGTCCATTTGTTCTTGCATTATTCAGCCCACACTGGGCTTTTTTATTCGTTATTAACAATCCTCTTATTTCATTTTTTGTGATGGGAGCTGTGGTTTTAACAGTAACAGGTGGTGAAGCCTTATATGCGGATATGGGACATTTTGGTATTTTACCGATCAAGTTAGGCTGGTTTTTAATTGTACTGCCATGTCTGATGCTGAATTATGCTGGACAAGGAGCATTACTGTTAAGAGATCCTTCGGCTATCACCAATCCTTTTTACCTGCTTCTGCCTTCAGCCCTTCTATATCCTATGATTATTCTGGCTACTGCAGCTGCAGTGATTGCCTCACAGGCTTTAATCAGTGGGGTATTCTCTATGGCTAAACAGGCAATACAGTTGGGGTATCTACCTAGGCTTACAGTTTTACATACCTCCGCTTCGGAAATTGGACAAATTTATATTCCATTACTGAACTGGCTCCTGTTTATCTCTATCACCATCTTGATCTTAATATTTGAAAGTAGCAGCAAGTTGGCAGGTGCTTATGGTCTGGCCGTCACTGTGACCATGTTCTGTGACACACTGTTAGTAGCTTTTCTGGCTTATAGTTACTGGAAATGGAAAACATGGAAAGTCTTACTGTTCATTATTCCATTCGCCTTTATTGATCTGGTTTTGCTGAGTTCAAACCTATTAAAAGTCCTGATTGGAGGCTGGGTACCAGTCGTTATTGCGGTTATTGTTTTTACCCTCATGATGACCTGGAAAAAAGGCAGAGAGATTCTTCAGGACAAACTGCAGAAGGACACGCTTCCACTGAATGTGTTTCTTGAGCACCTTGAACAGACAGGTCAGAAAGTGAGTGGAAATGCCGTATTTTTAACTGGAACGCCTCAAGTCGTACACCATGCGCTTTTACATAATCTAAAGCATAATAAAGTTCTGCATGAACGTAATTTTTTGGTGACAATCAAGACTTCTGAAATCCCGTATGTTGATGAAGCTAAGCGAATCGTTACTGAAGTACTAGAGAATGGTTTTTTCAGAATAACGATCCATTATGGATTTAAAGAAGAGCCTAATGTGCCTCATTCATTGAAACAAGCTTTTTCAGTACTGGATCTTGAGTATGACTTAATGAATATCAGCTTCTTTGTTTCTAGAGAAAGATTAATTCCAAGTCTGTCCAGCAAGATGTCTACATGGCGTGAAAAGTTATTTGTCGCAATGCAAAAAAATACCAGCCCTGTCAGTGATTTTTATAAAATCCCTTCTAACCGGGTGGTAGAGCTAGGTAGTCAGATTGAAATTTAAGAATTTCTAAAATGAATAGGCACCTTTAAATAAGGGTGCCTATCTGATCAGAATAAATCTTTTACTTTAATTTTCCAATAGTTGACCAATCTCTAAAGCTGAATAACCACGTTCTTTAAAGATCAAAATAATTGCTTTTTTATAATCTTCAGAAGTAGAGGTCTTATATTTTGTTATAAGTTGAATTTCAGAATTAAGCTGAAGGTCATTTTTTATCGTCAACACTTCCGTAGAGACTTTATTAAAAATCTTGAAATTAAACATACAGGCGCTCTTTATCAATATTATAGCGGCCCGACTACAACAAATACCTGCCTTAGCTCAGCTAGACACCCTTGGCTGCAAGGATTACAAATTAGACAAGATTCTGCAAGTTTTGCTCCATTGAAAGTATGAATATTCAACTAAAGAAGGTTCCATTTAACATAATGGTGGTTATACGCAATACACTTGTATATTAATATAAATATCAGACACTTAATAAAACGAGAAAAATCTAAAAATGCCCAAAAAGCCGATTTTGAAACAAGTCGGTTTTTTTATGAGCGGTTTTGATACTTCTTGCCAATAAATTTGACTAAAAATTACGCTTCTCAACTTGAGTAATACAAATATATGATACATTATTGTATATACAAATTTGAATGTTTTTTATGGAACAGTATTTCGAATGGGATGAGGCAAAGAATCGAAAGAATCAGAAAAAACACGATGTCTCTTTCGAAACGGCAAGCCTTGTTTTTGATGATCCACTGAGGATCTCAATCCAAGATCGACATACCGATGGTGAAGAACGTTGGCAGACCATTGGAAAAGTAAAAGGCGTACTAATGCTGTTAGTAGCTCACACCATCTTTGATGAAGATGACTGTGAAATCATACGAATCATTAGTGCAAGGCAAGTCACTAAGGCGGAGCGAGATAGATATGAGCATGGTTAGATACTCACGCAAAGAACTGAATGAAAAATTCAGCGACAAGCAAGATGCTGAAATTGAACGCTTGCTTGCTAAGAGAACGGTTCCTGACGATCAGCTAGATCTATCAGATATTCCTGAAATTACCGACTGGAGTAATGCTGTACGCCACAATCAATTCTATCGACCAGTGAAGCAACAAACATCTATTCGTTTAGATGCTGACGTACTTGCATGGTTTAAAGCTCAAGGTAAAGGCTATCAAACACGAATGAATGAAATTTTACGGGATGCCATGCTAAAAGAATTAAAAAATCATCAATAAAAATGGGAGCTTAGGCTCCCATTTTTGACTGCGTATAACGTGTATTATGTTAGTTTTATGAAAACTTAAATTAAACAGCTTCCTTCAATGAAATATTTTCAACATTTAGAGCAGCTCTTACTTCTTGCACTAGATGCCAAAACATTACTGGAGGGATAGCGTTTCCTAGAGCTTTATATTGGGCTGCATCGCTTCCAACTAACTTAAATGTATCAGGGAAAGATTGAATACGAGCAACTTCTCTTGGAGTAAAGCGTCTATATTTACCATCTATACACAATACAGGATCTGTACTATTTAAGCTGACTTTAGCAAGATGTGCTCCAACAGTATTACATGGCTGATTAATATCCTGAGCACGTCCCTTATTCATTTTCTTATTACTATTCAATAACCCCTGAACAGCTCTTTCACTGAAATAATATTTAGGATCTATTTCACTTTCAGGGAAAATAACATCAGATAAAGTTGCCTGTTTAAGATTATTCAATATAGGAAATTTAAAGTTTTTAAAATGTTTTTCACTTTTAAAACCTACAATAAAAACCCTTTCTCTTTTTTGAGGGACACCAAAATCCACAGAGTTTAGTAATTTCCAAGTAACGTAATAGCCACTTTTTCTAAACTCTTCTAAGATCAATGGAAATGCCTCTTTTTTATTTGCTGATAGTATTCCTTTCACATTCTCAGCAATAAAAACTGATGGCTTCTTTTCTCTCAAAACTTTGCACATTTCAAAGAAAAGCTCACCTTTCTCATCCTTAATCCCTAAGCGTGGAGGATTTTGAGCAACAATTGAAAAGCTTTGGCATGGAAACCCACCAGTAAGTAAATCATGTTCTGGAATTGATTTATGGTCTAGCGCTTTAATGTCACCTACAAATGTAGGACATGAGAAATTTGCTTCTAAAATTTCTATGGCTTTTGGTTCAATATCGTTTGCAAAAACGATATCAACATTATTCGATGAATAATGTTGACCTAAAAACTCAAAGTCTCCTTTTAAACCAACATCTGTTCCACCACAACCACAGAACAGGGAGACTGCTTTTAATTTACTCATGTGTACGTAATAACTCTACTTGCGTATAACAGCTTTCATCAAAGAAAATATCTGCACCATTTCGAGGAACCATCTTGATACGATCCTGCTTATATAAACCAACTGGATCTTGGATAATCCATAAAGAACAACTCTCATCAGAAAGCTGTAAACGATAAACAAAATATCTATCTCTATGTGATTCAGCAGCAGACCACTCATTAGGAGTAAGATGAACTCGATTAACAGTGAAATCTTTCTGACTTACTGTAGTTTTAACTTCAATATGACGCATAGTAGCATCTAATTCTCTAGATAAAATATCGAAACCAACTGCAAATTGTGTTGGCATATGACTCACTAATTTAGCTAGATCAGGTCGTCCATTCTCAGATAGCCAAATTTTCTCATGGACTAATGTCAGAGCCTCACCTTCATCACCAATTTGCTTAGTGCTGAAGGCTAATCCATCTGAAACTCCAGAGGCTTCTTTTGATATTTCCTCTTCAAATGATTTGAGCAAAGAATTGCTAGAATCATTTACAAAGTCTATCCATAAGGGCTTCACAGCTTCGATTTCTTGCAGACTTTGCTCTTTTTTATAGCTTCTAAATAATGGCGCATGATCCTTAAAATATTTCAGGAAATCCAGTGCATCCTCTCTAAAAAAGTATTTACCTTTATAGTCTTTGAGCATCAGGCCCGCTAATACACAATAATCTAAAATATCTAGTGCATACCGCTTTGTATCACCCTGACTATCATAAGTAACCTTATCTGAACGGTTTTTCAAAATTCTGCTAATAGTTAGAGAAATATCTTCATGATCTCTTGTTACTCTAAGATCATTTAAAACACAATGACAAAACTCTACGTCCGTTATGTATAAGTTTTCTTTAGAGATGCGAGATGAAGTAGCAAACTTTGCCAACCATAACAATGGATGAAAGTGGATGCCTGAACTTAAAATTTTCTCTATTTCATGACTTTTTAGAAATCCACCTGGATATTGAAATGTGGAAATAAATTTTAAGAAAAACTCTTTCAAATTAGTTGTATTAGCTAACTCTTTAGACAGCTCTGTCGCAAAATTTTTCCCATCTTTTGTATTTACCATACTAAATAGAGCACTAATTTCTGTCCGCCAATTCTGCAAAGTCTTATTTTCTAGTCCACTATTACCTGGAAAATCACGTATAGCTGATAAAATTTTTTCTTTAAAGATAGCCTCAGATTCACCATCTAACTCTGCTATCGAAAACGCCATATACCCCAAAACGTTTTCAATGTTTTTCTTAAATCGTGGTCTTGGATGGTGCAAACGTTGATAAAATTTCGCAGGAACTTCGTACATTTATAATTTCTCAAGTATTTTCTTTGCCAAAGTTTGAGCTAATACAGGAGGTACAGCATTTCCTACCTGTCTGAATTGCTCTGTTTTATTACCAATGAACTCAAACCGATCAGGGAATGATTGCAAACGAGCACATTCACGCACAGTAGGAACTCTATTGGCATAATAATGAAAATGATGTCTATGACCTGTATCAATGGTTGGTGATGGTGCATGATCGGGGAATCTTGTCCAAGCAACATTGAAATTACGGCTATTTCTTAGCTCTTCAGGTAAAGCTTTATAATTTTTTCCTGGAGGCACTAATTTAATAGTTTCTTTAACCTTATCAGAGTGATTAGCAGCAATGTGATTTAAAACACTATTCGAATTATGTCTCATTAACTCTTGATAAGAGTTTTGAATTGGTAGGGCATACTCTTGAATCGGTTCACCTAATTCATTTTCTAAAAGAGGTAAGTCATGTAAAGCATCATAAGTGCTTACCATTTTTTTAAAAATCAAGTCTTCTTGTTCTTTATGAGTAGGTAAAGGGAATTCAAACTTCTCACCGTTCTTTGTTCCTATAAAAAATACTCGGCGTCGATGTTGAGGAACACCATATTCAGATGCTTTTAATATTTGAAAATTCACCGTATAGCCTAATTCTTCTAGACTTTTGAGAATTTCATCCTTAATTTTTCCTTTAAACAAGGAAACCATACCAGGAACATTTTCAATCAAAACATATTTAGGATTAAGTAACGACACTATACGAATAAAAGATAGGTATAACTGATTACGTGGGTCTTCTAACCTACGAGGGCCGGATAAAGATAATCCCTGGCATGGAGGACCACCAATAACGACATCTACAGAACTTCCATCTAATATATCTAATATTTGTTGATTAGATACTTCCCGAATATCTCCAAGAATAGTCTTAGCATCTTTATGATTTAGCTTAAAAGTTTCGATAGCTGCTTTATCATGATCTATTCCTAAAATAGTTTTGAATCCTTCTTGTTCAAAGCCATAAGAAAGACCGCCACAACCACAAAATAGATCAACAACATTTGGCATAATTAGCTTATACAACAGTAATAAAACAGACGGCTGAATACTAAGTTATATAAGGTTTTGGAGCAAATTTCTTGTTCTTACAACAGCATCTTTGGCTATATATTTAACATAAAATCTCTTATGCGAAATTCAGTTGTAACCCCCAAATAGAAATGTCCGGTTTACCGATTGCTCGACCTAAGATCTCAGAACATAAGAATTTGATGATCACCCTGGTTCTCACAACTCGATACTTATTGAAAAGTTCTATCGAGGCTTATAAATCCTTGAAACAAAAAAAATGCCTGAACTTCAGGCATTTTTTACATCATTAATATCTACTAAAAAGCTTACAACAATCAAAAAACGAGAGTTTTATTCTTGTGAATACGACTTAACTTTTTCAAAAATTGGATAGAAATCTAATCCCTCATCTTTCATCGTAGAAATCAACGCAACGATTACAGCAATATGTGTAGGAACCACACCTTGTTT
>NZ_NOZT01000066.1:0-11514 GCF_002412355.1 Acinetobacter sp. YT-02 | reverse complement strand
CTAACAAAGGAAAGCCACCTCTAATGGCTGCTTAACCTCTACTTTTAACTTCGGTTATTTATGGGAGGATTACCCTCTGATTTCAGGGGTATATTTTAATTTTGTCATCGGGGTAGTCTCTCAGAATATTGACTCTCCGACAAACCCGGTACGGTTCAATCTATTGTTATTCTTACCTGAAATTGATGTGAGCTTATAGAGACAAGGTAAATTTGCAAAAGTGCCGGCTATTCAGTGTTCATTGAATGTTTAATTTAATTTATTAAGCTTGACCTTGGAGTGGCTCTAAGCCTTATACTTGGTACAAATTTTTCGATTGTTATGATGATGCGTTCTACTACATGGATTACAGTCTTGGTTGGATTGTTCATGTTCCAAAGCTTTTGGAATGTGGCGGCGGCCTTTTGTGTCCATGAACAACAGCCTCAATCACAGCAGAGTTATCATTTTGGTCATCACCAAAATACCTTGTGTGCCAGCGATAGTCGTCAACACGATCATAATGGACAGTCAGAAAACATAAAAACATTCAGTAGCGATTTAGAAATCGGTGAAGATCATCAAGATCATCTACCATCGATGACGCATTTGATTGTACAAAATGAAAAAGTAGATGTGTTTCATCCAAGCTCTGAAGTTAAAGTGAATCCACAATTTCATTGGAAAAACAGCTATCAGGCTCCTGACCTGTTTCAACAAAGCCCACCTCCCGAATTTTCCCCGCTCATGGTGGGGTAGCCTAAAACATTCCCACCACTTTTATTATTTAAATAAGTGGGAAAAATCATGTCTTCACAATCAATTATACTCTTGCGTCATAGCTTGGTTGCTTGTATATGTGCAGCGGCTATGCAATATAGCTATGCTGAAAACGTTACCAGCTTTGAATCCGCTTTAGCAAAAGTACAAAGTTACCAGACTCAAGACAAGCTGTGGCAACAAGTTCAGCAAATATCTGAATTGAATATTCAGCAAAGTCGGTTATGGCAGAATCCAAGTATAAGTTTAGAACAGTCTGGCTTTGGCTCAGGTCAAGAACAGGAATTCAATGTTGGCGTTAGTCAACCTCTAGATCTATTTGGTCAGCGTAAGCTGAACCGGGTGATTGCCAATACCTCGAATCAACAAATCCAATTGCAACAGCAATTATGGAAGGCACAAAGCCAACTGATTGTTAAATTTGCATGGTCGCAATTTGCACTTGCTGAGGTTGAGCAGTCTGCTTATTCAGTACAGTTAAAAACAAGTAAAGCCAATCTGGACAGTGCCCAGAAACGCTATCAGGCAGGCAGTATTGCCCTGGTTGATTTTGAGCGTACCCAAATTGAAGCGCTAGAAATCCAACGACTTTATCAGCAAGCGATGCTGAATAAACAAGCTGCCGGTCGTCAGCTGTCTAATTTGTGGGGGGGAGAAACATCTTCATATCTTCAATTGAATAAAACCGCTATCCCTTGGCCAGAGCAAAGTCTCCAAACTGTGCAACGGTATATTGCTGAAGGGTGGCTAGAAAAATTCTATGCCTTGAACATTCAGCAATCGGATCATCAAATTGAAAATTTAAGAATTCAGGCACGTCCCAATCCGACTTTAAATGTAGGCATGAAACGTAGCAAAACCCCTAATGAAAGCAACGATACGACTTTGGCAATCGGCGTGGCTATTCCACTGAATATTTTCAACCGCCAGCAATATGCGATCCCGATGGTCCAGCAACAGCAAATATTGCTGAACCAACAGCAGCAGCGTGAGCTGAAGCAACAAATACTCAATATTGCCAACAGCATGCATCAGCTCAAAGGTTTACGTAGCCAGTTCGATGCCACAACAGCACAAGTTACTTTGGCGACCAAAGTTCAGAGCCGTACTTTACAAGGGTTTCAGGCAGGGAAACTGTCCATTACCGACGTTCAACAAGCAACCACCCAACTGCAGAATCTTCGATTGGGTCAATTACAAATTCTACGTCAAGCTTGGCAAACTGCCCTCGCAGCTGAGGCACTCAGTATTGGCACAAGTTATGAAGAAATTAGCCGTTCGGATGCCTATACACAACTGAATAAAAAGGCAGTCGAAGCATCGCAAAATTTAATCAATGGGGGAGCACGATAAAATGAACGCCAAGCAAAACGGAAAAATATCCCAGTCTCTCATGATTGCAATTTTGATTCTGATTACGGTCTTGGTCAGTCTGGTTATTTGGTTAAGTTCAAAAAAAACTGAATCTGAGGGGCATGGTCATGATGAGGGAAATGCCGAACCTTCTGATGAAGATAGTTCTGAAGAAGGACATGCTGAAGAAGGCGAAATACAACTGACCAGCCAACAAATGGTTGAACAAGGTTTAAAAGTTGCTGTTGCATCCACAGGATTGGTTGAAAAGCTGACAACCCTGCCAGGTAAATTGGTGGTGAATACCGATCAACAAGCGCATATATCGCCTAATTTTAGTGGTCATGTCGAGCAGGTCAATGTGGCTTTAGGACAGAGCGTGCAAAAAGGACAAACGCTGGCTGTACTAATCGTGCCTGAACTGATCGACCAACAGGCAAATCTGCGTATGGCACAGGTGAATCTGGATTTGGCCCGTAAAGATTACCAGCGCGAACAGCAACTCTGGTCACAGGGGATTTCTGCCAAACAGGATTACCAGCGTGCCGAAAATGCCTACCGTCAAGCGCAGATTACTGTCCAGTCCTCACAAGCACGTTTAAATGCATTAGGTGCAAGTGGCAATAACAATGGGCGTTTTCTGATTAAAGCACCGATCTCTGGGGTGATCAGTCAAAAAGATATTGTGGTCGGTGAAAATGTGCAACTGGCTAATCAGCTCTTTGTCATTGAACAGCTGAAAGATTTATGGCTTGAGTTTAATTTGCCGAATCAATTCTCAGGTCAACTGCAAGCCGGGCAAAAAATTGACTTTAAAGTGAATGATTCAGATCAAATCTATAAAGCTACTGTACAAAGCTTAACCTCTCATGCAGATGTACAAACAGGGCGTCTGGTGGTGCGCGCAAAACTCGATGCGCAAGCTACTGAGTTGCGTTCTAATGTGTTAGTGAGAGTGTTGATTCCGGAAGCTACAGCAAAATCAGCCCTTCGGATTCAAAAGTCTGCGCTGCAAAGTATTGAAGGTGAAGACAGTATTTTCATCGTAGATTCAGAACAAAAAGGTCAAGTCCACTTAAAAGCACAGAAAGTGCAATTGGGGCAGGCTTCAAGTGATGGACAATGGCTTGAAGTGATTTCTGGGCTGACTGAAGGGCAGAAGTATATCGCTCAAGGCAGTTTCTTGTTGAAATCTGAATTAGAAAAAGACGAGGCAGGCCATGAACATTAATTCTGATCTGCCAAAACCAGAAGGTTTATTCGAACGAATCATTCAGTTTTCCATACAAAATGCGATTTGGGTGTTGCTCTTTGTCTGTACCTGGATTGCGGTCGGGGTGTATAGCTATCAGAAACTCCCGATTGATGCTGTACCCGATATTACCAATACCCAAGTCCAGATTAATACTCAAGCCAAGGGTTTTACTGCGCTTGAAGTCGAACAGCGGATTACCTATCCCATTGAAAATGCCATGGCTGGCATTCCGGATCTGGAGCTTACCCGTTCCATATCCCGTTATGGACTCTCTCAAGTCACCATTGTCTTTAAAGATGGGACTGATATTTATTGGGCCCGTCAGCAGATTAACCAACGGATACAGGAGGCGCAATCTGAGTTGCCTGCACAAATCGCACCGACGATGTCCCCCGTTTCTACGGGTCTCGGTGAGATTTATCAATGGGTACTGAAGGCAGATCCGAATGCGAAAAAGCCGGATGGAACTGCATACACGCCGATGGATTTACGTGAGATTCAGGACTGGATTGTGCGTCCTCAACTGCAACGTGTTAAGGGAGTTGCAGAGGTCAACAGTATTGGTGGTTTTGAAAAAACCTATGTGGTCTCTCCCGATTTAAACCGGATGCAGCAACTGAATATCTCATTAGAACAACTGCAACAGGCTTTAGCGCAAAATAATGAGAACCGAGGTGCAGGTTATATTGAAGACAATGGTCAGCAACTGACGGTACGTGTACCGGGTACATTCAATGGGCTTTCTGATATTGAGAACACCATGCTGGGTAGCCCAAATGGCAGCCCAATTCGGGTTGGTGATATTGCGCAAGTCTCTATTGGGCATGATTTAAGAACCGGTGGGGCAACCTATAACGGCAAAGAAACCGTTTTAGGGATTGCCATGATGGCGATGGGGGGAAATAGCCGGACTGTTTCTAAAGCTGTGGATGCCAAGCTTCAAGATATTCAGAATAGTTTGCCTAAAGGGGTAGTGATTGAAACGGTGTACGACCGTACTACCTTGGTTGAGAAGGCGATTAAAACCGTTCAGAAAAACTTGGTAGAGGGAGCAATCCTGGTCATCATCATTCTGTTCCTGTTTTTAGGGAATATCCGTGCTGCCTTGATTACTGCCTGTGTCATTCCACTCTCTATGCTGTTTACCTTAACCGGGATGGCACAGAAAAATATCAGTGCCAATCTGATGAGTTTAGGTGCACTCGATTTCGGCATCATTGTCGATGGTGCTGTGGTGATTGTCGAAAACTGTATCCGGCGTTTAGCCCATACACAGCAACTGTTAAAACGACCTCTCACACAAAGTGAACGCTTTAAGGAAGTTTTTCTGGCTGCCCGCCAAGCACGTCGTCCTCTTATTTTTGGTCAGCTTATTATTTTGGTGGTGTATTTGCCGATTTTTGCTTTAAGTGGTGTAGAAGCAAAACTATTTCATCCGATGGCTTTAACCGTTGTTCTCGCACTGGTGGCAGCTATTATTTTATCGATCACCTTTGTGCCCGCTGCAGTTGCTTTATGGGTTAAAGGGGAGATCAAAGAAACGGAAAGCCGTTGGATGATCTGGCTCAAAACCCGATATCAACAGATATTGGATGGAGCCTATCATTACAAAGCGGTGGTTTTAACTTTTGCCATTTGTCTCCTGGTCATTACGGGTCTGCTCAGCACGAAGATTGGCAGTGAGTTTGCACCCCAGCTGAGTGAAGGTGATTTTGCGGTACAGCAATTACGTTCTCCAAGCACAGGCTTGGAAGAGTCTTTACGTATTCAGGAAAATACCGAAAAGCTTTTACTGAAAAACTTTCCCGAAATTAAAGCTATATTTGCCCGTACCGGGACTGCTGAAGTGGCGACAGATGTGATGCCACCGAATATTTCCGATGGTTATATCATGCTGAAACCACGTGAGGAATGGCCAGATTCAAAAGAAAGCCTAGATGCACTTCGAACCCGAATGGAAGCTTATCTTGCGACAATTCCCGGCAATAACAGTGAGTTTTCTCAGCCTATTGAGCTACGTTTTAATGAACTGATTTCAGGTATACGCAGTGATGTGGGGGTGAAGGTTTTTGGTGATGACATGCAGGTTTTGAATACTGAGGCTGCAAAAATCGCGAAAATCATTCAGCAAGTCGCAGGTAGCAGTGCGGTGAAAGTTGAACAAACTTCGGGTCTGCCTTTACTCAATGTAGAGATTGATAAAGCTTTAGCTGCCCAGTATGGCTTGAGTGTGAAATCTATTCAGGATGTGGTGGCTGCAAGTATTGGTGGACAAAGCGTGGGAGAGATTTTAGAAGGCGATCGTCGTTTTGATTTTGTTATCCGTCTTGGAGAGCAAGACCGTAGTGTCGCATCTGTTTCCCAGTTACCTATTCAGCTTCCAAATGGTGGCAGTATTTTATTGTCGGATGTCGCGCAAGTCTCGACCATTGAAGGAATCAACCAAGTCAGTCGAGAAAATGGTAAACGCCGAGTTGTGGTTACAACGAATGTTGAAGGGCGTGATTTAGGGTCTTTTGTTTCTGATGTACAGACACAGCTCAAAGCATACACTTTGCCAAGTGGTTATTGGATAGAATATGGCGGTCAGTTTGAAAATTTGGCTTCAGCCAAAGCACGGATGCAAATCGTGATTCCACTGGCTTTAATCACTATCTTTATTTTACTGATGGCGGTCTTTCACAATGTCAAAGAAAGTCTATTGGTCTTTACCGGGGTACCCTTTGCCTTGACCGGTGGTGTGCTGTTCCTTTGGCTAAGGGATATTCCATTATCGATGTCAGCTGGAATTGGCTTTATTGCCTTATCTGGTGTTGCAGTCCTCAATGGACTGGTAATGCTGACCTTTATTAAGGAATTAAGGGACAAATATCCAGTGCATAAAGCCGTGTGGCAAGGGGCTATTTTGCGCTTAAGACCAGTGTTGATGACAGCTTGTGTGGCTTCACTGGGTTTTGTACCAATGGCGCTGGCAACCGGAACAGGGGCTGAGGTTCAACGGCCACTGGCAACCGTAGTGATTGGCGGGATTATCTCTTCAACATTACTAACTTTGGTGCTGTTACCCGTGCTTTATCGTTGGATAAATGAAAAGAAAGTTTCTTAATCCAATAGATTAGTCGATTTACAGCAGAGATATTGGCTGTTATCCAATATCTCTGCTCATCATAAATAGAATAAGGAAAATATTTTATGTCAGAACATCATGATCATAGCCATGCGGTTGTTACTGAAGAAAATAGTAAGAAGTTAATGGTTGCCTTAGGTTTAACGACTACTTTTTTAATAGTAGAAGTTGTCGCTGCTTTTATTACCCAAAGTTTGGCTTTGTTATCTGATGCAGCTCATATGTTTACTGATGTAGCCGCTTTAGCTATTGCTCTTGCCGCTATCAAAATTGGTAAAAAAGCCGCAGATGATAAAAGAACTTTTGGCTATCAGCGATTTGAAATTTTAGCGGCTCTGTTTAATGCGGTGATGCTTTTTGTGGTAGCAATATATATTGTATATGAAGCTTATCAACGTTTTACGAATCCTGCTGAAATTCAAAGTGTTGGAATGATGATTGTCGCGGTCATTGGTTTGGTCATAAATTTGATTTCAATGAAAATCCTTTCTGCTAGTGCTGAAGGAAGTCTAAATATAAAAGGTGCATATTTAGAAGTTCTTAGTGATGCTCTAGGATCGATAGGCGTGATTATCGGAGGAATAGTTATTTATTTTACCCAGTGGATGTGGGTTGATACCGTAATCGCTGTGTTAATTGGCTTCTGGGTCTTACCTCGAACTTGGATTTTATTAAAACAAAGTATTCATATTCTGCTTGAAGGAGTTCCTGATGAGATTGATATTGAGTCGTTAAGAAATGATTTATTGAAGCTAGAGGGCGTTGAAGGGATTCATCAGTTGAAAGTCTGGGCTATATCCTCAAGAAATATTCATTTAACTGCTCATTTGGTTGCTCCGAATAGCAATACAGATCAACTCTATCAAAAGGCCTTAGAAGTTCTAAAACATAATCATAATATTACTGAAATTACGTTACAAATAGAAAATACGAAATGTAATACATTGAACCAACATAAACACTAATTTGGACTTTAGTCTTCATATAGATGTTTTGTGTAACTTTAAAGTATACCCTAAAGTTACAATCTGAAAGTTCATGAAATTATGTATCATTTAAATGATTTTTAATCATAAGTAACATGTAACTTTAGTGTTAAAGAATTATAATTTACGAAATTGTTCATTTTTATCCAATTGGGGCGTGAAAAAGTGAAAGGCCAAAAAGTAGGGTATGTCCGGGTAAGTTCTGTCGAGCAAAACACTGGACGTCAACTTGAAGGAATTGAGGTCGACCGGATTTTTGTTGACCGTGCTTCAGGTAAAAATACTGACCGACCTAAATTTCAGGAAATGTTGAACTATGTCCGGGAAGGGGACAGGGTGATTGTACATTCAATGGATCGTTTTGCGCGAAGCCTAAAAGATTTGGTCACTGAAGTAGATAAACTGGTCAAACGAGGGATCGCCATCCAGTTTGTAAAAGAAAATATTACTTTTACAGCCGAATCCACCCCGATGGATAATTTGATGCTTCAAATGATGGGTGCTTTTGCACAGTTCGAACGTGAGATCATTTTAGAGCGGCAAAAGGAAGGAATAAAACTCGCCTCTGCTCAGGGGAAGTACAAAGGTCGGGTGCATAAACTAAAGCCTGACCAAGCTGAAGCTTTACGACAAGCATGGAAGGAGGGGAAGTATCCATCGAAAATGGCATTAGGGAAAGCTTTTGGGATTAGTCGTCAGGCGGTATACCGATATTTACAAGTTAGTGAATAGCTTATTGGGATTAGCAACTAAATTTAGTTTAACTTATAAAAATCATGAAACACTGTTCGAATTTTAAGCGTGGAACGTGAAAAATCACAAAAAAAGCCCACCTTGGGGAAGGTGGGCTATCAACTAGAAACTACAGCATTAATTTCTAAGTGGAATTATAACACATTACGTATAAGGTGTATTATGTTAATTTTAGAAACTCTTAATTTAATAGCTGTCTTTCACTTAGTTTTTTTAAAATTGATGGCTGAATAATATTTTTTAAAGTACCTATATCTGTTAATAATTGAAGTTCATTTTTTTCTCGTGACTCTATCTGTTTTTTAAGAACATCATTAGAGCTCTGAGCGATCATTCCTGATAAGGCTGCTATGCCTAAAGCTGCAATTGGAGATCCAACAGCTAAACCCATTATTGCACCGACTCCCATTACCACAGGAATATTATTTGTTTTATCAATATGCACTGCTTTACTTTTCGTATTTGCAACAAAAATTCCTTTTTTATTAATAAGTTCAATTGATTCCTCAAGTAAAACCATAAATTCAGAAGATTTTAATCCAAACTGTTGCCCAAATATAAATATTTGCTCAATGCTAATATTAGTCTCGCCTTTCTCAAGCTTAGATAATCCAGATGTACTCATTCCTGTACTCTCAGCTAATGATGTTTGCGTTATACCTTTAAACTCCCTTAAGCAATGGAGTAATGCTCCTGTCACATGAGAAACAGTAGTTGAAAAATTATAATTTAGTTCGCGCACCATGCTTTGCTCTAATTTGAAATAAATTTATTATAGCATAATTTCAAATAATCTATTGATTTCCTGATTTAGAGGAAATACAATGTTTTTGAAAAATTGAAACTACTTCAATTTATATGGAAATAGCAAAATGAAGCCACTTCTTATCCAATTCGGTCTTAAAATTTTAACTTTGTTCTTAGATCATGCTTATCAACTGATAAAAATGAAATTAGAAGAATCTCGACGCTTAAAAGCTCAATCTACAATGAAAACTCTCAATTAATTGAGAGTTTTTCTTTATGCGAAAGGCCCACTTCACAAGCCTTTTATATAAGCCGTATTATGCTAATTTCATTATTAGTTCAATATTTTAAAAGCTATCATTTTTTTATTAGTCGGAAATAAAATGAGTTTTAAATCAAAAAACAACCTAGATAAACTTAAATTTATCAGATACATGAGAAGTGAAAATGAAGTAAGTGATGATTTTTTTGATATCAAAAAATTTCTGTCAGAAAAGCTTCATCCTTTAGAAATTAAAGCTAATGATACTGCTGAATTATGGAAGGTTATTCAATATCTCCAAAAAACACACACGGATTTTTTGAAAGATGATTATTTCAAAGATGAATCAGCACGTATTAAATTTATATTAAAACATGGTGATCCAAATCAAAGAATTACCCTTCTTAAATTAGATACTCCTGATCCAAAATATTGGAAAAAATTAACCCAAATTGTAAAAAATGAGGATAGCGAAGCCTTTTTAGAACTTAAAAGATTAGAAAAACTCGCTAATACAGAGTTTGAGGAGTAATTATCATGGATAAAGATTCTACAAATGAAATTATTCCTATTGAAGAGCTTAAAGGTAAGGATCAAATTAATTTTTCTGAAAAGATATCATCTGTACCTCAAAAAGATGCAGATAAGATCAAAAATAGCTTGCGTAGAAATGCAGTAATAAATTCGCAAACAGGAGAGACAGGTGTTGCTACCAAAGCCTTACCTACAATTTTAAATACAGATCCTGAAACTGCTAGAACCTACGCACTAACACAACCTAAAGAAAATTTTTTTGAAGATAATAAGGGAAATCAATATATAAAGACACCAACGTTAATTGCTGAAACTAGTAAACGAGCAGAAGAACCAAGACCACCAACACAAAGGGATATATTAAGACAATCTCGAACTTATTTGACAGATGTTTCTGATTCACCTGTAGCTGATAAAACCAGAGATCACCATCGAAAACAATTAGAAACTCAAATGAAAAAAGAAAAAAGAAATGTAAAAAGAGAAGCTATTAGAATTGGTAAATTAGATCCATCTAGCCCAATAGATGTTCACCATAAAGAATCAGTTAGTTCTGCACCAAGAAAAATGGCTGATCCCAAAAATCTTGACCCAGTTGATAGGGCATTACATCAAAAATGGCACAAGCAAGGAGGAGGAACAGCAGCTGAATGGGAAAGATTTAAAAAAGATGAAGGACATTAAGAATTTGATTTAACATAATGGCGGTTATACGAAATTAATGGATGTCCGTATAGATTACTTGCATATTGTATTCGATCGAATACAATATAGTGAGAAGATAAGGAAGCCTCATGATTGAAATTAAACGTCTGCCAGAATTTGATGAATGGTTAGATGGCATTAAAGACAATATGACCCGTATTCGCCTAAATCGTAGACTAGATAAGGTTCAACGTGGAAATTGGGGAGACATTAAGCCTCTCCAAGATGGCGTTTGGGAAATGAGAGAATTCTTCGGTTCTGGATGGAGGATGTATTACATCCAGCATGGTGACGTAGTGATTGTAATGCTTGGAGGCGGAGATAAATCGACTCAACAACAAGACATTGATCGTGCAGTCAAACTATCGAAAACATTGGAGGATTAAAATGGTTAAAGTCGCTGATTTACCAAGTTTTGATATGGCTGAGTCACTCAAAACTGAAGAAGACATTGTGATGTATCTCAACATAGTTCTTGAAGAAAATGATCCAGCTGAATTAGCTCATGCCCTTGGCGTAATTGCCAAAGCTCGTGGCATGACTCAAATCGCTAAAGAAGCAGGGATTGGACGTGAAGCACTTTACAAAGCCCTACGTCAGGATTCAGCACCACGTTTTGATACGATTAATCGTGTAGTAAATGCATTAGGCTTAAAACTCACTGTACAACAGGCCCAAAACTTTAAAAAATATAGTAAAAATGGGAGCTTATAGCTCCCATTTTTTGACTTTGTATAACGTGTATTATGTTAATTTTAGAAAATCTTAATCGTTAGCTAACATAATCTTCAGTTGATATCACTTGAGCATATGCAAATTCAAAAGCGGCCATTAATGTTGCATGGACATGACCAGCAGGTACTTTAACGCCATTAAATTCCAAGTCTAGTGTTGCACAAGCATCATGTATCACTTTTACCTTATAACCAAAATCAGAAGCAGCACGAACAGCAGCATCAACACACATATGGCTCATAGCACCAATCACGACTAACTCAGTCACTTGATTGCTATCTAAAATTTCTTTGAGATT
>NZ_NOZT01000065.1:0-11750 GCF_002412355.1 Acinetobacter sp. YT-02 | reverse complement strand
TTAGTTTAACTTATAAAAATCATGAAACACTGTTCGAATTTTAAGCGTGGAACATGAATAATCAATAAAAAGCCGCTCTGCTGGTGCCCTATATTTCAGAACGGCTTGCTTTAATATAATGATATTTAAAGAGAAATATCAAGCATTACGTATAACGTGTATTATGTTAATTTTAGGAAAAGTGAAAAATAATCTACAATAGAATCTACGAAAAATTGGCCATCAATTATGCCTGATTTCTCCAGTGGAAATAATTGGATTGTGAGATCCCCCACTCAAAATCATAAATTAGAAAGAATTGAAGCATTTCTTTCCAATTATGCTTATAAACCTCACCGACATGATACTTATGCTATTGGCAGGACTCTTTCCGGAGTTCAAAACTTTCATTACAAAGGTACATTGCAACATAGCTTGCCAGGCATGACTATGGTTCTACACCCGGATGAAAAGCATGATGGTGAATCAGGAACATTAGATGGCTATCGCTATAGAATGATTTACACCGAACCAGCGATGATCCAAACCATTTTAAAGGGTAAACCTTTGCCTTTTATCAGACATGGCTTAAGTAATGATATTCGCCTGTTTAGGGCAATGGATAGCTTTCTAAATAATATAAATAATTATATGGATACCCTAGAAGAGGAAGATGCTCTATTTGATTTGGCAACTACACTGTGTGAAATTTCAGATACTTCATCTAACCAAAACAAAAAATTTGACTACAAGGCAGCAGAGAGAGCGCGTGAGTGTATTTTGGCGTATCCACATGAAAACTTAAGTTTGTCAGATTTAGAGAAACATGCTGATCGTGACCGCTGGAGCCTTTCTCGTGATTTCCGATTATTATTTGGAACTAGCCCACACCGTTATATGATCATGCGTCGCTTAGAAACAGTTAAGTTCTACCTTGCTCAAGGGGAGTCTATTGTTAATGCTGCTTTAAATGCAGGCTTTTTTGATCAGAGTCATATGACCAGACATTTTATAAAAACATTTGGTTTAACTCCCACTCAATGGAAAATGATAAATATTAAAAGATAGCCGTTCGATTTGAACGGCTAATTTGTCCTACAGCAGATTTATTCCATTAAGAAAATCTTTGAACATAAAAAGCCCTGATAAAATCAAGAGTATACCCATCAGCTTATTTAGCCGATTAAACCAGATAGGATTAGCAATTTTGTTGCCTAATACTTTTCCAACCAGAGCATAGGTGAATGGTGCGCCAACAGCACCAAGTGAAATCAGTAAAGAAACTATCAAGATCATGATTCCTGTGATTTTGGCTGCAGGGTACATAATTGTCGTAACAGGTAGAATGACGAGAATGGCTTTTGGATTTAATAACTGAATAAATAAGCCATTTAAGAATGTTAGATGGCTTTCTTGCTGTTGAGTTGTTTCTACATTCGCCCTAATCATTTTTATAGCCAAGTAGAATGTATAAATTGCACCCGCTAAAGCAATATAATGAATCAATCCATGTGGAATAACAGCTTCACCTATATAGCCAAACAATACGAATAAGATCAACATGGCGAAACCAATGCCTAGGTAAAATCCTATAGTCTTTTTTAATTGACCTGTAAGGCCAGAATTTAGCCCCATAAAATTTACAGGGCCTGGGCTATACATAACGCTTAATGTATAAAGAAATATTTCCACAGAGTTCACTCAATTAGATAGCAATAAACATCAAAGAGAGAACGGTATCGAGTTATAGGCCTTAAAGATTGTACGTTTGTGCTGAACTAATTAAAAATTTCTATTTAACTTATGTTCACCTAAAGTTCACTTCATAAGTGTATAAAGAAACTATGTATTGTATTTTCAATTGCTTATATAAATATTAGTCTTGGTTTAGAATTTTAAAGTTCATGAACTATGAGAAAAAACTAAGATACGATCAAAATTGTAGAACAACAAAATTATTTATACTAATTTACAAGCCACGCTGTTTAAGCGTGTCATTAAAAAATAAATCTTTTAATCTCTCCACACAATCTCCACACAATCTCCACACAACATCAGCAATTCATAAACACTGCTATTTCAAAATAGTAGTATCTAAAACCCCCCCTCTGAAAAAGCATGTCAACACATTATCATTTAATAGGTTCAATACTTATTACAACTGTACTTTTAATCGGCTGTACACAAGCCAAAGATGCTGAACAGTCCCCAACAGAAATGCCACCAGCGGTTGTCAGTACCATCACGGTATTACCGCATTCCATGAATTTAATTGAAAATCTTCCAGGCCGTGTTGTCGCTTACCGTATTGCTGAAATTCGCCCGCAAGTAGGTGGAATTGTTGATAAAGTACTTTTTAAGCAAGGCTCTTATGTGCAAGCAGGTCAACCGCTTTTTAAATTGAATTCTGAAATATTTCAGGCAGATGTAAAAAGCAATCAAGCCACTTTAAACCGTGCACAAGCTGAGGTGACACGTTTGCAGGTGCTGTTAAAACGCTACACTGAATTAGTAAAAGTAAATGCGGTTAGTCAGCAGGAATACAACAATACCGAAGCAGATTATCAAAAAGCAAAAGCCGATGTGGCGCAAATGCAAGCCATGTTAAGCAGACAACAACTTAATCTTAAATATGCGACTGTTACAGCCCCTATCTCGGGAACGATTGGTGAAATCTTAGTGACTGAGGGTGCATTAGTTGGTCAAGGTGATACTAATGCAATGGCCGTAATACAACAGATTAATAAAGTCTATGTTGATGTAAAGCAATCAATTAGTGATTATGAAAAACTACAGGAAGCTTTACAGCAAGGTGACGTGTCAAATACCAAACATACGGTTGAAATCCTAAATAGTCAGGGTAAACCTTATAACGTTACAGGTGAAATCCTATTTTCGGATACTAAAGTTGATCCTGATACGGGTGATGTCACAATCCGTATTTTAGCCAATAATGAAAATCAAAAACTTTTGCCAGGCATGTATGTTCGAGTCAATATGAGCCGAGCTCAAGTTGAAAATGCGCTCCTAGTTCCAGAACAAGCGATTCAACATGATATTAGTGGTAAAGCCAATGTTACGATTGTTAATCAAAAAGGTTTAGCGCAAAGCAAGCCTGTTCAGCTTGGTCAACGTTATCAAAATAACTATGTGATCAAACAAGGGTTACAAGCAGGTGAGAAAGTCATTGTTGAAGGGGCTGATCGTATACAGCCTGAGCAAAAATTAAAAATTAAGCAGTGGCAACCTACAAATATTAAGGAAAATGGAGGACAGCAATAATGTCCCAATTTTTCATTAGGCGTCCTATTTTTGCATGGGTGATTGCTTTATTTATTATTCTGTTGGGTGTACTAAGCATCCCCAAGTTACCTATTGCACGATTCCCAAGTGTTGCGCCACCACAGATTAGTATTACGGCAATCTATCCAGGTGCTACGCCAAAAACATTGAATGATAGTGTTGTGACCTTGATTGAGCGGGAAATGTCAGGTGTCAAAAACTTACTTTATTACAGTTCAAGTTCAGATAGTTCTGGAACAGCAACAATCACCGCAACATTTAAACCAGGTACAGATGTAGAACTTGCACAAATTGATGTGCAAAACAAAATTAAAGCCATTGAGTCACGCTTACCTCAAACAGTGCGACAACAAGGGCTGATGGTCGATGCTGCGTCGTCTGGTTTTTTAATGATGGTGGGCTTAAGTTCACCGAATGGCAAATATAGTGAAATTGATGTCAGTGACTATATGACTCGCTATGTGATTGAAGAATTAAAGCGGGTTGACGGTGTTGGTAAAGTCCAAAATTTTGGTGCTGAAAAAGCCATGCGGATTTGGGTCGATCCAGATCGTTTGGTTTCTTATGGATTGAGTATTCAAGATGTGAATACAGCCATCCAAAACCAAAACTTGCCGATATCACCAGGTCGTATTGGTGATGTTCCTGCTTTGACGGGGCAACAAATTACTATTCCTTTAACTGCTCAAGGTCAATTAGAAACTGTAGAGCAATTCAAGAAAATTAGTTTACGTGCTCAACAAAATGGCGCCAATGTTCGACTGTCGGATGTCGCTCGTGTCGAAATCGGGGCACAGATGTATAACTTTGCGATTTTAGAAAATGGCAAAGCCTCTACAGCTGTGGCGATACAAATGAGTCCTGGTGCCAACGCTGTCAAGACTGCAGAAGGTGTTAAAGCGAAAATTGAACAGTTAGGTTCAGCACTGCCTGATGGTATGAAATTCTCTATACCTTACGACACTGCACCTTTTGTAAAAATCTCGATTGAAAAAGTAATCATGACATTGCTTGAAGCTATGGCATTAGTTTTTATTGTCATGTTTATCTTTTTACACAATGTTCGATACACCTTAATTCCGGCGATTGTTGCACCGATTGCATTGCTTGGCACATTCTCAGTCATGCTGCTTGCTGGTTTTTCGATTAATGTGCTGACCATGTTCGGTATGGTGCTTGCGATCGGGATTATTGTCGATGATGCGATTGTGGTCATTGAGAATGTTGAACGCATTATGGCGACAGAAGGCTTATCTCCAGTTGAAGCCACATCTAAAGCCATGAAGGAAATTACCAATCCGATTATTGGCATCACCTTAGTGTTAGCCGCTGTATTCTTGCCGATGGCATTGGCGTCAGGCTCAGTGGGGATTATCTATCGTCAGTTCACCATTACCATGTCGGTTTCAATTTTATTCTCAGCTTTCCTTGCACTGACATTAACCCCTGCGTTATGTGCAACGATGTTAAAACCGATTGATCAAGACCATCAGAAAAAGGGTGTTTTTGCATCGTTTGATCGCAGTTTTGAGAAGCTGAACAATCGCTATGAACGCAGTTTATTTAAAGTAATTAAACATAAAACCCTCGCAATGTTATGTTTCTTAGGCATTGTCATTGTGCTGATTTTTAGTTTTAAACACGTTCCGACTGCGTTTATGCCAGAAGAAGATCAGGGGTGGTTTATGACTTCGATTCAACTTCCTGCGGATGCAACTCAAGAACGTACCCGTAAAGTCGTTGCTGAGTTTCAAAATTATTTAGACCAAGAAACGGGGATTAAAGACAATATGGCGGTCTTAGGTTTTGGTTTTAGTGGATCTGGTCAGAATACAGCGATGTATTTTACCAATCTATTGCCATTCGAAGAGCGTACTATTACGGCACAAGAAGTCGTGAATAATGCCAATATAGCGATGGCTGAAAGTTCAGAAGGTCAAACCATGTCTGTGTTACCACCAGCAATTGATGAATTGGGTAACTCATCTGGTTTTTCACTGAGATTATTAGATCGTGGCAATATTGGCATGCCTGCTTTAAGAGAAGCACAAGATCAGCTTTTAGCATTAGCAGCACAAAGTAAAATCGTGGCGGAGGTCTATCCTGAAGGTTTGCCAGATGGCAGTTCTGTACAGCTTAAAATTGATAGAGATAAATTGCAGGCATTAGGTGTTAATTTCAGTGATGTGACCGATATTATTTCAACCTCAATGGGTTCGATGTATATCAATGATTTTCCAAATCATGACCGTATGCAGCAAGTCATTGTGCAACTTGATGCCAAATCACGCATGAGTATTGAAGATATTCTTCAGATTAAGGTGAACAGTCAAAGCGGTAAATTGGTTTCAATGTCTGAAATAATTACTCCAATTTGGCAACATTCCCCACAACAATACAATCGTTACAACGGTCGTCCATCATTGAGTATTTCTGGCAGTCCAGCAGCAGGTATATCTTCAGGACAAGCCATGACTGAGATGGAAAATTTGATTGAACAACTTCCGAAAGGTGTGGGTTATGAGTGGACTGGGATTTCTCTAGAAGAAAAACAGTCGGAATCACAAACCTTGTTTTTATTACTGTTGTCGATGTTAGTCGTTTTCCTTGTCTTGGCAGCGCTTTATGAAAGCTGGTCAATTCCATTCTCTGTGATGCTAGTTGTCCCTCTAGGGTTGATTGGCGCCTTTTTAGCAGTAATGTTACGTGGTATGCCAAATGATATTTTCTTTAAGGTCGGCATGATCACGATTATTGGTCTATCTGCAAAGAATGCTATTTTGATTGTTGAGTTTGCAAAAGCACTAAGAGAAGAAGGAATGGGTTTAGTGGAGGCAACCGTTGCAGCCGCTAAATTGCGCTTACGTCCAATCCTAATGACATCTTTGGCATTTACCTGTGGCGTTATTCCTTTAGTCATTGCCAGTGGCGCTAGTTCTGAAACTCAAAAAGCGATTGGTACAGGCGTCTTTGGCGGCATGATCAGCGCAACAATTCTAGCTGTTATTTTTGTACCGATTTTCTTTATTGTCGTCATGAGCATGGTTGAGAAATTCTCGAAACGTAAAGCGGCACATTAAGCATCAAAACTGAGAATAAAAGCTGTGGGTTAACGAGTTTAGCCCACAACAAATCTTTCATTTACATCTTTATTTCAGAATTGATTTAATAAACCATCAATATAGGTTTAATCATGAAAGCTACCAATCTTGATCCGAAACGCTGGTGGATATTGCTCGCTGTCGTGCTTGCATTTCTGCCGATTGTGATTGATATGACTGTACTGCATGTTGCGGTTCCCTCATTAACCCAATCGCTGAGTGCCACAAGTAACCAAGTCTTATGGATTATTGATATTTATCCATTACTTATGGCTGGACTTTTAGTTCCGATGGGAACTTTGGCTGATCGTGTCGGCAATCGTAAGATTCTGCTGATTGGCTTGGTTATATTTGGAATTGCCTCAGTCCTTGCGGCATTTTCCCAAACGGCTTCTATGCTGATTGCCGCACGTGCTTTATTAGCATTAGGCGGTGCCATGATTATGCCCTGTGTATTGGGTATTATTCGCAGAACCTTCGAAGACAGTCGCGAACGTGCCATTGCGCTGGGTATTTGGGGCACAATCGGATCAGCCGGTGCCGCCATTGGACCGCTCATTGGTGGGGGATTGTTAGAATATTTCTGGTGGGGTTCAGTTTTCCTGATTAACGTCCCAATCATGCTGGTTGTCGCACCAATGTGCTATTTCTTATTGTCCCGAAAAGAAGCTATAACCCCTGGACATTGGGCATTTGGTCAAGCGCTATTGCTGATTGTCGGTTTGATTTCGTTTGTATATGCACTAAAAGCAGGCTTAGGCGGTAAACAGTCGTTGTTGATTGTCTTGCCTTTGGTCGTTTTATCTATCGGCTTATTAACCATATTTGTACGCAAACAGCTGAATTCTCCTCAGCCGATGCTAGATCTTTCGCTATTTTCACGTCCTGCTATTTTAGCCGGCATTATTATGGCAATGGTTGCTGCAGGCGCTTTGGCAGGGGTTGAGTTAACTTTGGCAATGGAGCTGCAATATGTCATTCGTTTAACACCGCTGCAAGCCGGTCTTTTTATGGTTCCGATTATGGTTGCGGCCGCTATTGGCGGGCCTATTGCTGGTTTTTTATCCAATAAATTTGGACTCCGTCTGGTTGCGACCATGTCATTAATATTGGCAGCAATTGCGTTGGTCAGTTTGAGTTATTCAGATTTTCATCATCCGGGAATCATCGTTCCCTTTATTTTAGCTTCGATTGGATTAACACTGAGTATTGGTTTAACAGCTTCATCCATTGCGATCATGGGCTCAGTACCTGCAGAAAAGGGCGGTGCGGCAGGTTCACTTGAAAGTACAGGTTATGAACTGGGTACAGGACTAGGTATTACTTTATTTGGTGTTTTCATGGCCTATATATTTGGCAGTCATCTTCAAGTGCCGTCAGATTTAACTGCTGTTTTAGCAGAAAAAGCCAGACTTTCGATTGGTGATACCTATTTAGTGGCGAGCCAGTTACCCGTTGAACAAGGTACAGCATTGATTAACGCAGGTAAAATTGCCTTCAGTTCAGCTCATGTTAATTTATTATTAACAGCAGGGATTATCATCGGGATACTCTCCATTGTGGTATTTTTTATGCTAGCTAAATATCGAGATGAGAATTCATTGTGATGAAATTTATTTGAGGATCATCAAACAGAATGGTTAAGTTCAGACATCAATTTATCTTAAATTTATGGTTTAAATTAAGCCGTATTAATCTGAACTTAACACATTATAAATGAGTTGATGTCTTACGATTTAGTTGAATAGTAAAACAGCTGCCACCTAAGTTTTTGGATTTAGAATAATAAATATGACCTTGGTGTGCTTCAATAATTGCATCAATCACTGCCAAGCCTAATCCAGTACCGCCATCTAGACATGATCTAGAGTCTTCCAGTCGATAGAAGGGTTTGAACAGGTGTTTAAGATGCGATTCATCAATACCAGGACCTTCATCTTCAAACGTCAATACCCAATGTTCTGCTGTGGTTACAGATGTAATATTTATTTTTCCAGCATTCGAATATCTTAGAAAGTTAGAGAACAATGCAATAAAGACCTGTTCCATCCTTCTTATATCAACGCAAACCAATTTATCCGTCAAATTTAAAACAATAGTTAAACCTTTAACATGAAACCGTTCATTAAACATCTGCAGACATTTTTCAATACTATTTTTTAAATTGGTCTTTTCTAGTTCTAATCGTAATTGTTTATTTTCAATAAGTGTCAGTGTCCGTAAATCTTCCACAAGGTAAGATAAGCCTTCGACTTGGTTCAATAAGCTTAGGTGTAAAGCTTTATCGGCAATAAATATACCATCGACAATACCTTGCAAGCGACCTTGTAATATTGTCACAGGTGTTCGTAATTCATGTGCAATTGCAGCATTCCAAACAGTTGAATTCTTAACTGATACTTCAAGTTGGTTTGCCATTTCATTGAAGTTCTCAATAAGAGACTTGATTTCATGTGGAATATCATGATGTGGCTGTTTAATTCTGAGTGCTAAATTGCCTTGTTGAATTTGTTGAATAACATCTGCTAAATCACTAATTGGCTGTGTATAGCGTTTTCCATATTTAAAGGCGAGGATAGTAGAAAGAAAAAAGCCTGTTAATAGCACTAAAAACAGCCAGATAAAGTCAACGGAGGTAACTGAAAATTCATTTGAATTAATAACTTGTGTATTTAGAAAACCTATTTTTATCGCCCAGCTATAAACAAAATAGCCAATCATGAAAGATAACAGCGTAATGCCTAAATTGAATAGGCTCATCATGATAATAAACTGGAAGTTAATTCCAACAGAATTTTTAAAAAAGTTAAATTTCATGATTTTGATCTAAGCGATACCCCACGCCACGGACATTGATTAATAAGCCATTTACATCATTTTCTTCAAGTTTTTTGCGTAATTTGCTGATATGGCTATCTACAGTGCGATCTAAAGCATCACTTTCAGGCATACAGTTTTGGATCAATTCATTACGTGTAAAGACTTTATTCGGTGTTTTTGCCATCAAAAACAGTATCTTATACTCAGTTAACGTAAGGTTGAGCAACTGATTTCTTTGACCATTTGAAATGTAAACTTGATGATGATCTGGATTAATTTCAATATTTCTATAACGAATAATATTAGTTATTTCCATATTTTGGCTTGTACTTCGTCTAAGTACGGCTTGTATTCGTGCAATCACTTCGTTTGGGTTAAATGGCTTAATAATAAAGTCATCAGCACCCATTTTTAGCCCCATGATCTTATTCACTTGATCATCTAAGGCAGTCAGCATAATGACAGGTAAATGACTTGTTTGACGGATGATTTGTAGAATTTCCCAGCCATTTAGTTTGGGTAATTTAATATCAAGGAGAATCAGGTCGATAGAGTTGGCTTTTAGGCACTCTAAAGCTTGTTGTCCATCCAATGCACGGATGACCTGCATGTTTTCATTTTTTATGTATTTTTCAAGAATGTCACCAATATCATAATCATCTTCTACAACGAGAATGACGCTGTTTTCGAAGCTGTGCTGTAGATTTGGATACATATATTTTATCTTAGATGAAGTAGCTATGCATTTTAACATTTAATTGTGTAATGGAGATGATTAGACGAGCAGTCATTTATATTTGTAATTGAGGGGTGACATATAATAAAATTCGTTGCATATCAGTATTAATGAACAAAATGTCAATTATCATTCATTTAACATAATGGCTGTTATACGAAACGAGAGTGTAACTCCAAAATAGAAATGTCCGGTTTCTCCAAAGTAAAAATGTCCGCTTTTAGAATATGCGCTGTTGCAATTTTCTTAGCGGACGGTTTGATATGTTGGTGTCTATGTCGGATAAAGAACTTAAACGATTGTCGGTCTTGCAAGAAATCTGTGATCAACGCATAACCCAGCCCCAGGCTGCTCAGCTACTTCATATTTCAGAACGTCAGATCAGACGTTTATTGCAAAAATACAAAACTCAAGGTCCAACTGCATTAGCCCATGCTGCACGTGGCCAAATCAGCAATTCCAGGCTTCCTGAAGAGCTCAGACTCAAGTGCCTCAATCTGGTCGCTGAACAATTCCATGGTTTCGGACCCACTTTAGCGCATGAAAAGCTCACCACCGTTCATGGCTTTGATATTTCAGTTGAAACACTGCGTTCCTGGATGATTGCAGCAGATCTGTGGATTCCTCGCGCCAAGCGCCTGAAACGCCCGTATCAGCCTCGTTACAACCGGGATTGCTTTGGTGAACTGATCCAAATTGATGGCTCACACCATGACTGGTTTGAAGGACGCGCTGCTAAGTGCTGTTTGCTGGTGTTTATCGATGATGCGACAGGAAAATTGCAGCATTTACGCTTCTGTGAATCAGAATCAACCTTTGACTATATGATTTCAACACGTTTATATGTCGAACAGCACGGTAAGCCTTTAGCGTTTTACAGCGACAAACATTCAGTCTTTAGAGTGAATCAAAGCAGCAAGAAAGACACCAAGATTACCCAGTTTGGACGTGTACTCAGCACCCTCAATATCGATATCATCTTCGCCAATTCACCACAGGCCAAAGGCCGTGTAGAACGGGCGAATAGAACGCTTCAGGACCGTCTGATCAAAGAAATGCGCTTGGAAGGCATCTGTTCGATTGAGCAAGCTAATGCCTGGCTACCCTGCTTCATTGAGCAGTTCAATCAGAAGTTCGCCAAGATGGCTTTTAATCCTAAGAATCTACATCGGCCTATCACTGAAACAGCCGAAGAATTAGATGATATTTTTACTTGGCGTGAACCCCGCAGAGTCACCAATAGCCTGACGATTACTTATGATAAATGCGTATATCTCCTGGAAAACACCGAAGAAAATCAAAGGTTGATCGGTAAGTATCTTGAGTTCCTGGAATACCCGGATGGTACTGTAGCCCTCATGCATGATGGCCGAAAGATCAATTACAGCCTCTTCGATAAATTAAGTCAGCTGAATCAGCGAGAGATTGTTGAGAATAAACGGTTGAGTGCTGTTCTGAATCATATCCAACAACAGCATGAAGAACTGGAACAGCAAAACAAACGTAATCGTTCTCAAAAGATGCCAAGCAGACGTGCACAGAAAACAGCGATTGAACAACGAAATCTAAATCCTGTGCTTGACTTGGAAATGTCCATATAGGACATTTCTATTTGGTTATTAGGTAGGACATTTCTACTTGGGAATAACAGAGAGTGTTAGAACCCATTTAAAGTGTCTATATTCTCACCAATAAAAATGTCCGGTTTCTCCGAGGTAAAATATGACTTTTGAACAAAAATAAGCCATTGTTTATTCTTTTTATTTCCAACAAAATTCCAGAACTCATCTACTTCGAGAGATTCATAATGA
>NZ_NOZT01000064.1:0-12704 GCF_002412355.1 Acinetobacter sp. YT-02 | reverse complement strand
GCTACCCCAACAAAACAAGGTGGCTTAACTAGAGCGGAATATCACTTATAAATACGCTTTTAGTTGTTCAAACAAGTGGGACCACCTCTCTTACTTAGGATTAATTCATTATAAAGCCCTAATACAGTTAAGCACATCGCAAAGAAAAGATATAAACAAAAGTACCCAAACTGTAGTAAACGGAAATTTTTAATTTTACATTTAATCTTTATTTCAGAGTTATTTGTTGAAATATCAGAATATTTCCAACACTTTATTAGATTGGAAATAAAGTAAAAATAACGATCTGGATAGTTTTTAATTATGAAATCTGTATAAGAAGATGGTAACTTAACTGACTCATTTAAATCATCACTATCAATCTTCTTCAAAAAAATTGAAACTTTTTTAAGTTGACAAAAATAACTAATCATGCGAAAAAGTTTTTTTAGTTAACAGATGTTCACACATGCCTCGAATTGTTTCTGTACCACTTAGTTTAGAACAGCGAGAACGACTCATTTTTCTGGCCAAGCATGCAAAACATTGGCGTGAAAGACAACGTGCCCAAACTATTCTCTGGCTTTCTGAAGGTAAAAGTGTTGCGGAAGTTGCCACTCTACAAGAACGTATCCCAGAAACCATAAGGCTACAACGCCGACGTTGGGAATTGTATGAGTTTGAATCGATTAAAGAAGGTCATCGCTCAGGTCGGCCCAATACATTGATCTCAGACTATCAGGCGAAAATCCTAGATTGGGTCAATACAAGTCCACTCAATGCAGAACAAATCCGAGTCAAACTACATGAAGAATACGAAGTGTCCGTGTCTGTTGAAACCATTCGTAAGTTTTTACGTGATTCAGGTATGGTCTTCAAGCGTACCCGTCATAGCTTGAAAAAAAAGAGATCCGATTGCATTTGAACAAGCAACACAGCAGATTGAAAAATTACGAGAGCAAGCGGCACGTGGTGAAATTATATTAGGTTATGTTGATGAAACAGGGTTTTCATCTACACCTGATAACCGCTATGCATGGACAAAGATAGGTGATGTTCATGCGGTTGATGCAATAAGATTAAAACGAGTTAATGTCATGGGGTGTTTGCTTTCAACGGGGAAACTGGTGACAAGTTGTTTACAAGAGTCAGTTACAAGCACTTGGTTTTATGCCTATTTAACTGGAATAGCTCAACAAGTAAAACAGACGTATAACCTTCCATTGGTTCTTATTGTTGATAATGCCTCGATTCATAGAGGTAAAAAGATGGCTGATTACAGAGAGCTACTTAAAACTAACTTTTCGACGAATCTGTATTTTATTCCAGCTTACAGCCCTGAGTTAAATCGAATCGAGATGGTATGGAAGCAGATGAAATATTATTGGCGAGATTTTCAAGTCATGGCAGCTGACAAAATAGAGCAATGGGTTGAGAAAGTATCAAACCTATTCGGAAAAGAATACATGTTTACTTTTTAATGGAGACTTATATGTATGGCGATTTAAGAAATCTCTAAATAACTTATATTTACATTCTTAATTAAAAAAAATATGATCAAAGTTCAGACAGAGGATTTTGATATTTAATAAATATAAAAATGCCTCTTAGTGCCAACTTTGTCATGGATAAAACTTAATGCAATTAAATAACAATGGTTCTAGTACTGAACTAAGTACACTCGCACCTAAAATAATTCTTTCCCCTTTATTAAAAGCTATGGTGGGGACTCTTAAAATCCATCAACCAGATCATTTCTTCAATTATTATGGGCCTTCTCATAATTTGCATTTTGATGCCACCGCTTTTGTGTCTGCAGTATTTAAGCAGATCGGGACTAAAAACGATTCAAAGCCAATTTATAACATCATCAAAGATATTCAATTATTACCTGAAGATTCAAAACTCAGAATAAGCACTTTATTTGATAAGGAATCTGAAGCTAAAACTGCCCAGACCTATCGTGATTTAGACCAAGTGATGTCTGAAATTGTTCAGCAAGTACTTCAAAATGCTCCGACAGGTATGGCACTGAATTCTCTCAACCAATTCTTAGGCGATCTCAAATATTCTGATCCAGTGATTGCCAAAAAATCTCAATATCCTATGCAAGTCAAAGGGCAATCTAAAGTAGCTTCTTTGCAATATACAAACGACTTAAAAGCAAAAGATGGCGAATTGCGACTTTTCACTGTAACGGAAGAACTCAGCAAACCTAAATGGGTGAAAGAAGTTCGTGATGCTATTAAAGCCATCGTGAAACAGTCCTACTCAGCTGGCGAAAAGATGCCATTAGAGGTTGCTGAACGTATGGAGGAAATTCTTGATGCTGAATGTTCAGTTGAAAATAACGACATCCAAAATTTACTTCATTTTGTAGAAACTAAAGCACTACCACGAGCACGTATCCGAAATTGCTTCAAAATAATGGAGATCATTGCTGATCACATTGAGCAGAATGAACGAAATGAATTTAAACGTGAAGCTGCTGTTTCTTATATCCGTAAAGCAGTCGCTTTTTTTGAGATTTTCGGTGATCGAATTGCACCTTGGAATGATGAAACGACTGAAGCCATTAAAGACTATGGCATTGATTTTGGTGCTATCTATGGCGCTGTAGGTAAAGTTGATTTTAATGCATTACTAGCTTATGTAAATGCAACAGACGCATTACCAATTTGGGTAAAACCAAAAATTGAAATAAATGATAGTCGTCATGAGGATAAGGAAGGGCTCTCTCTAAAACGTGAAGTCACTTATGCCTTTCGGGTGAATGGTGAGTTTGTTAAAGAGGAAAAGGTAAGTTCTTTTAACTCTAAGTTGCGGATCAATTATAAGACAGACAAAGGGTATCGTTCGGACACGGATACCATGCTTACTGCTTATGAAGCTCGTCTGCATACTATCAATAAAGCATTGCTGCTGAAGGATATTGTGGATGATAAAGGTCAGCCGATTTCTGAAGATCGCTTAAGCAAAGAGTGTACAGATCGCGTTGCTCAAGTAGAGCTGTTTCAGCTCATTTTGATGTACTTCGTCCTGTCTGGGGCAGACATGAAGATTTCAGATTTTGAAGGGGCATTCAATAAACTGGTTGATGCATTCAAAAATCCTCAAAAAATCCGACTTAACCTTACTCGTATCTTAGACGAAAAGCTCAATACCGAAAAAATGCATGAGCGAATGGAGGCGATCACGTCTACGATCACTACAGCGCTAAAAGCGAATCTGGATTCCATCATTAGTGAGATGGAAAAGGATAGTAGTCTTAAAACTGTACTCTACATCCTTCCAAGTATTGTGAATCTAGATGTATTCAAGAGTTCAATTGGTGAAGATGCGGAACAGTTCTTTAGTATATTTAAGGGTAAAGAATCGAACTTTTACAGCTACATCTCGATGGTGGATGCTAGCCGTAAAAAGTTGGCGAAAATGAGCCAAGACGAATTCATTCGAAAGAATGATTATGCTCGTAAAGCCCTAAGCGAGATAGAGTTTAATTCCACACTGAAAATTCGAACGTTGGTACCGATTGAGAATCCTAATACCGACCTAGATCAATTTGATGTCGCTCGTAATCTGAATATTCCTTGTTTACCAGTATTGATGGTGCCGACCAACAAGAAGGTCAGCGACAATGGGCTGCCACATTTTTATCATCCTGAGAGCTTAAGTTATGACAACTTGTTATCTAAATACAAGGTCATGATTCATTATTCATCTAAGCTATTTCGATTGAGTGACTTAAAAGGCGGCCATGCTCAATTATGTTTGGATGAAAAAGAAAATGCTTTGATCATTAGTACGTCGTGTTTTTCGATTGCGATTCATCTATTCCTTAAACATCTGGTTAAAGAAGTAAAAAATCAACTGGGCATTGCAGAGCGCTTATATGTACCAGTAATGCGAATTGACTCAGTTGATGAACATGAGAATGAAGAAAAAGCCCAATTCCAAAGGAAATCTAAAAAGCTCCAGAAAGGTGGGTTTAATCCTGAGTGTAAACGAGCGTATGCCACCGCTTATACCCTTGAGAAGTTGCTGAACAATGATGATGCTATTGTGAAGGTACAGGGCCTTAAGTATCAACCAGATCCTATGCCTTATGGTAATCAAAATGGTGAGCGAATTTGTGCCCCGGTGAATCTCGCTATGGATAAAACAGTGACTTACCGTATTCAGGCTGCAATTGAAGCACTGTCAGGATATTCAGAAATCATCATCCCATTTGAGGGCACTAAGGATAAAATTGCCTGTATTAGCTATAACTCTCGACCTGAGAATGATGTGGAATTTAAGTATCGGCATCAGAAGGATTTGCTACTGCTTAAACCAGATTATGGCTACATCTGCTACGTCTATACACTTGAGCGTATCAACGATAAACAGGGTCGCTTATCACTACAGAGGGTCAGTCATGCCCCAGTTGCTGAAGACAATCTGAGAACAAGTAAGGCGATGCACCGTATCATCGAAAAACTGCAGTCAGATGGTTTTGAGGATGTTGTATTGCTTTCACACCATTTTGCACAGCGTAAGATCGGTAAGACTGAAACCAGCAACTTGATTCATGAAAGTGAAAGCGCTTTGGATCAACTTGATCAGTTGTTCCCGGATATGAATTTCTATCCATTCCAGTCTGATACGATCCCAGCACTGAGCTTAAAAACCAGTGATAACAGTAGTGTCTATGAGGTACCGCACCATCAGTACCATACGGCGATCATCAATAAAAAAGAATATAAACAATCTTTGTCTGTATATAGCTTTGCTACTAAACGTACTGTGGGTGTTCGTACTCAGAATGGTATTTGTTCGTATTTCTATATGCTAACCAGTCAGGAGGATTCTATTCATAACGATAAGCGAATCAGATTGCACAGTAAAATTATTGATGTGAATGATTCCAATGAAATGAAATCAATTCGCTCTGTATTGCGTGGTCTGCATTACTTTGAGTCTGAACGTCCTACAGCTGGCAAAAACTTCACTCCGGTACTTGAGCCTTCCCATATTCGTGGCACCACTGGCATTCAAGAGCTTGGTGAAGTCATCGTGTCGAGTCGTCTAAATAAAGGCGAAGTCGTCATGAGTCTGCCAGCCTTAATCGGCAAGCTCGAAGAATACGTTATTCTGAAGAATGAAGACTTGATTGAGCCAATCGAGCCGACTCCAGAGGGAGCTGAAGAAATTTTAGCGAATGATGTGGAGTAAGCGCCGTGGTGAACAATGAAGCCAAAGTTTGGGGCGAGGTTTATGAGATCGCTGTTAAACGTGGTTCGATTATGGCTTTGCTTGATGCAAAGCTATTATCAGCCAGCCATCCTGTAGTAGCAGAATGGAATAGTAAACAGATTGCTGATGTCTTTCAGGAAATGAAGGAAGCGCTATATAGCGATGTCATTAATGCCGCTATCCATGAAAATATCGAAAGCTATTTTCAGCAACTGATAAAAACTGGATTCGGGCATGGTTATACCAATACTCGTGAGTTTCTAAGAAAGATCAAGCCAAAAGGTATTGCAAGGGCCAAAACGGCGAATGCAAGACCAAATTGGAGCTTATCTGGCATCTGGTGTCCATTGATAATGCCAAATGATATAACCCAGACCACTGTAGATGACTACACAACTGAGGAAGAACATATTGCTATTAAAGCCTTCAAGGATAAGGCGTTGGAAACATGGAATCAGCAATTCAGTCTTACTCACGCTAAAATGTTTGGTAAGGGTATGTTTGGTCGTGCTGATTTCTTGGCGGTAATCAAAGTCAAATCCAACTATCATGTGCTGGTTCAGGAATATTCATTATTTTACGTTTTAGGTGAACCAGAACAATTCAACGCCAAGGATTCTTGTACCTATTTGCAAGAGTACAAGCGTTACATCAAACATTCTGAATCCCAAAGTGTTTTCTCATACGTGAATGCAGAAGCTCAAGAGATCCCATTTAAGTTCTCAAAAAATCTACGTGAATACTTGAGAGCCTATGTCCGTAAGGAAAAAGTCCTATTTAAGATGGCGCAAGGCTGCTCGTATGCAACCACTTTTGTTGATTCTTTTAAATGGAAGTTTGAACAAGATGACATGCCAAATATTCGTCTGAGTGTGATGGCGATTACCAGCCGGGGAAGTGAATACATTTCTGCTGAATTTGCGGATAAAGGTAAATCCCCAGAGCTGGAAATTATGTATCAGCTGGGCAAGGAGTATCAGGATAACGTTCTGAGTCTGGACGATATGGATGAACGTACGAAACTGCAAGTTGAGATTCTGAATTATCTGGTGAATGAACCTGTCAAAAACATCTCGGAAATCGTGTCCAAAAATATTAGCGATATTTCCTACGGTCAGGATCTTACTTTCACTATTACCGAAAGGCTTAAGGATTTTGTGAATCCTAACCAGCCACTGGCTTTAGAGTGGGTTTTTGACTTGATAGATCGGCAAGTCGATGACGAAGACCATAACCAAAAACTTAAAGAGATGGTGCTGGCTGAGTTTAAAACAATTCGTAAGGGAAAAATTGAGAATAAAACTTCATTCACCTTACGTGATTTGCATAAATGCGCCGTAGTACTGGCACTGAAGGAAAGTAAACAAGGTCGGGTGAATTTCATCTGTTTGACTGGTACGCCGGGGATTGGGAAAACATCGAGCGTTAAGACTTTGCTGGCAGATTTGGAAGGCTTTTTTTTCTTTTATACCAGTCCACGAGTGTTGATTAACGATGATGTGGTGGGTGATCTATCTAAAATCTCAGCCACGATTACCAGTAACAGTGATGTGGTGACACAGGCACAGCAAATCTATTCGAAGATTCACAATAAGGATTGTAAGGTGAATGCTCGTGGTGCCGCTATTGTGGGTGGTGTTGAAAATCTGAAGATAGATCATGGCTCAAGTGTTCTATTGTTCAAACAAGATGAATACCGGAAGCTCAAAGACCTGGAACAGAATGCAAATGCCAATAGACGCTATGCCAATACCTCAGAATCTAAAATTACGGCAACCAATAAGAAGTTTGCCAGAGTGTTTGATTCATTAGGGGAAGCGACCCAGCAATTGCTTGGGTTCCATCCAGAGCTCAATAAGCTGACGATGACTGTAGCAAGTCAGGCATTCATGCCATATAACACCACCCCAGCTGGACCACGAAACCCAAGGGAAACCCAAAATAAAACTGTGGCAGCTTCCAGTTTGGATGGGTTGGAAAAAATGTTCCAATACAAAATCGATAAGAAGCCGACAGAGGCCAAAATCGAACGTAGAGAGTTTGCCAAAAAGTTCCCTAACATTGTGGTGATGTTTGATGAAATTACAGGGGATTCAGGCACACGTACTTTTATCAATGAGATGCTGAAATTCCTTTCCAAAAACTTCATTGAACCGTTTCAAGGTAATTCACCATTTACGGTGACTGTGATTCTTGCTGATGCATCCCTCAGTAATGTGAATGCAATCCAGAACTACATGAAGAAACAGGATCAGTTACCAGCAAAAATGTTCATCTCTCCATCTTTGGGTAATTTCCCATTCAAGATGCAGACTGCAGATCTGGATGATGGTAACTGTGTTCGTTCAAGTATCCATATCATGGCGAACTGTTACCCGGCAAGTGATCTTAAAATCCAATATATGCTCAATCAATACGCCGTAGTCCCTGAAACAGATGATTTCGGCTTGGATAAGAACCTGACTCATCTATTTCGCCAGAAAGCTGGGGAAAGGACTCAACAGACTGCTATCGAGCTTATTCAAAAGAATCTTGAAGATGGTAAAAAGCAAGTTATCTACTTTGCTCAGGATAAAAATGCACTGGCTGCACTCAGAGATGCATTAGTCGATGAAGGAGTGGTTGAACGTTCTAAGATTGGCATTTTTGATAGCCAATTAATAGGATACCACCGTTCAGAGTTGCTGGATCGCAAAGAGACATTGCAAGTCGTACTGATTACTTCGACTGCAGCTAGGGGTATTTCGTTCCCGAACTGTGATTCAATCATTGCTGCCATGCCTCGTTTCGCAATTGAAGCCTCTTTGATGGAAATCGCCCAGCTTGTTTACCGGGGACGTGGTGGATATTTGGATAAAGAGAAAAATGAGTGGGTCAACGGCGATGAACGTGATCGACTGCTGACGATTCTGGTAGAAGATTTCTACTTGGTATCTAATGATGAAACTCAGACAGAGCTTGAATATAAAGTTAAGAGCTCATTGGATATGCTCTCTATTTTCATGCTGATCCGTGGGACTTTATATACTCGTATCACTGGGGATGCTGGCTTTAAGAAAACTCAGATTGCCATGATTCCAATTGGTGAGGTAAAGGATAGAGCCAGTGATAAACCGGGTCTGGCATCTTTAATCAGGGATTTCATGAAGGACGTGAATAGTGTTCTGTATAAAATTGCTGCAACTGAAGGTGAGCTGGTTGGAAGGCTTAAGGCAGTGGTAGAGAAGGCCCAAACGGTTTACTCAGCAAATAAGCTCAGTTCCACCTATAGCACTAAGACCAACAAATACCGAAGTTTTTACACACCTACATTAACGCCTGAGTTAAAAGAACTTCAATTCTACGAGAAATGGTGCCGGGACAATCATTCGCTTAAGTCCAGATTACTCACTATTAGCAATCAGGAAGATGCTTTGACCATTCCTGAAAATATCTATATCTGTGGGCCTATGATCATGGAAGATCGCTCAAACTTCGGTAACAAGGAGTCGTTTGATATTGCCAATGACAATCTCTCACAAGATTCTTTAAGAAAGTTCCTAAATGAGTTAATCGCCCTGCAGAGGGGATACCCTCAGTTGAATGCTTATAAGAACATTCAAAAGCATATCAGGGAGATCACGAATATGATTTCTTCTGTTCTTGAATCAGAAACGGATAGCTATACAAAGGAAGTTGAGCAACAGGGAATGATGCGTAAGCTCTGGGTGACGTACCCGGTAGCGGCAAACGAGTTGGTTAAACTTCAAGACAAAAGCTTTGATAAAGACTGGTTTGATGCATTGAGCTTTGAGCTGAGAGTGAGGAATGCAGAGTTTCTGGTAATGGCAGAATATAGGGATCATCCATTTCGTGGTACTCAGCAATTATCAGGACATCCAGTGTTTGAAAGGTTGTTCGAGCAGACAAATTTCATGCTTTGTCGTGAATTAAACTTGGTGAATACTTTGACTATGTTTAATGAATGATCCAAATTATATTATCTATTTAGTAGAGGATTAATGTGCATATACCTACGGCACAAGAACAACTTAAATTTCTAAAAAATATTCAGCTGATTTTACAGTCAGGTAGTTTTAGTAGCACTTATAAATTTGCATTGCTAATTAGCCTAAGCCGATTAGCAATTGAAAAAGGTGAAGATTCAGGTGAGAGTCTATTACTCGAATATACGGATATCGCTGAGAAGTTTATCGAGCTGTATTGGAAGCAAGCAGTACCCTATACCTTTAATGATGAAGGGCAGCTGATTTTAAATCAGAATAATGGTAAGCAAGCAGCGATTGTAAATCGAATCATTGGGCTTCGTCAGAGTTACTCATCCCTTGGACTGTTAAGACGAGATTCATTGGTGTGGTTGAAGCTAGTTAAAGATGTCGCTCGCACTGTAAAAGACATGCCAGTCCGCTACTTGCAAAACATCAATGGTCAAAATTTTGAGTTTTTATATCAGCTTGATCGGTGTGGAAAGCAGCTCATCCTTTTGCCTCAAGTCATGTTTTGCTTACGACAGTTCAGTGAGATCATTGAAGAGCTTTGCCAGAAACGTTGGATTGACTATATCCGTAAGAACAGCAGCAATGCAGCCATCTTGAATCAATTACCTAATCTTGAACAATTCATGTTTGAGCCGAGTAGAAACCAGTTGAATGCGGTAGCAAATGTATTGGTCGAGCTGCAAGACTGTAAATGCTTCTACTGCAGTAAACCGATGCGAAATGGCAATTACGCCGTTGATCATTTCATTCCATGGTCTATGTATCCATCAGATACAGGGCATAACTTCGTATTGGCAGATTCAAGCTGTAATTCTAAGAAAAGTAATTTACTGGCATCTGATGAATTTTTTCATAAGTGGCTAGAGCGTAATGAAGAACAGGATTTGATTATTGTGGATCGGATATCTGTGTTGGGATTTCTGACCGATAAAGAACGCTCACGTAAGGTGGCTGAGTGGGCGTACGTTCAAGCAAAAAATAATGGATATATTTACTTCAGCTCATAATTGAAGTTGTTAAGTTAAGGTTACTGCTTACTCGACATTTCGATATTTAATCTATCGATCAATAAGTTTTATTGCTTTAATTGAAAAAGTTTTAATAAAACTATTTACAAGATGGTTTGGAAGAGCTACTATTTGCTTAAGGAAATTTGATAATAGTTTTTACAAAACCATATTTGGAGTAATTATGAAACTAAATGAGATATGTTCAAGTATTACCGTTGGAATCAATAAATTCAATGATATTCATGAAGAGAATTTAATCCAAGTCCGTTTATTGACAGGTCAAAGCCTCAACGATAAAGGCTTTCTAGATGTAGATACTCGTACAACGAAAACAGTATTTGTCGATGAGGAGCTTATTGAAAAAAAGAAACTAAAAGAAGGTGACATTGTTTTTTTATCAAAGGGCACAAATCTACGAGCTTCAATTGTGACTACAGAACAGGAAAAATTAAATTTATTTGCTCCTGCAACATGTCTAGTCATCAAGGTAGATTCGGAAGTTGCTTTACCAGAATTTTTAACTGTTTTCTTAAACAGTGAATATGGTCAAGCAGTACTCAATAGTCTGAATAAAGGTACGACGATTATGAATATTCCTGTGAGCAGTCTAAAGGATATTGAAATTTCAGTACCAGACTTAGGCATACAGCATAAATTAGCAGAAGTATTTCACAAAAATAATCAAGTCTTGCATGCAATAGAGCAACTGAAATTTCAACAAATTAAAGCAACCAATGCCGCTTTTCAAAAGTTGATGGCCTAAATAGGAAATTAAAAATGAAAAATACAGTCGAATATTTAGATGCCTTATCGACTATGACAGGCACGATGACACGTAGTGATGCATTAGAGCTATTTATTTTGATTGCTTATCTTGTAAAAGAGAATAGAGAGGGAAGTGAAAATATTCTATTATCAACACACGATAACATCTCAACTTTTATTTCTGATTTTGTAGCGGAAAAAGAATTACACTGGTTTTCAAAGGATGTAATTCGTTGGAACGCCAATCAGCTTGTGAATATTGTTCAGGTGTTTTTAAGCCTGCGGGAAGAGTGTCCGAATAATCAAAATTATGGTGAAAAAGCTTTTGAAGTATTAAAAGCTTTTGCACTTAATTCAAATAAAAATTGGGGCATATTTAATATTGATTCACAAAATATCCTCAATATTTTTAAAGTGGTCGTTGGCTCAGTAGAGGATAAAACACTTTACGATGGGGCATGTGGTCTAGGATTATTAGCACACGAGCTTAATACTCAAAAGCCTATATTACGTGATATCAATGAAGCAACAGTAGGGATGACAAAACTGCTTTTTGCCTTAAGTGAAAAAGAGGCAGATATTCAGCGGGCAGATTCATTAAGTGAAGGCTCTTCAAGTTATGGTGTTGATCTTGTAGTGAGTACGCCACCAGTCAATATGAGGGTCTTAGAATCCTTGGTAGCAGGACAAAATTATTTAAAAGAATTATTTATTACTGCTCGTATTCCTACCAGTGCATCTGAGAGTCTGTGGATTCAACAAGCACTATATAACTTAAATGCGCATGGTAAAGCATACCTTCAGATTATCCCTGGCTGGCTATTCAGAGGTGGGTATGATGCAGAATTGCGTGAAAAAATAGTGCAATTAAATTGGGTCGAAGCTGTTGTTTTACTTCCTGCTGGTATTTTGACTGATTCAAATATTGAAATGAGTTTACTTATTTTAAATAAAGCCAAAGCTAAAGATACCATTCGCATGGTGGATGCACGAGGTTTAGGCGAGCGTCAGCGTAGAAAGCTTCATTTAAGCCTGAATGATGCACAGAAAATTAAGGAACTGCTCACTGTTGATCAGGAGAATGAGTGGTCAAAAAATGTCACTATCCAACAGGTCAAAGCCAATAAATATAGCTTACACTGTACGGAATATTTTGATGTGCATATTGAAGTTGAGCAGTTAGATCTTGAGCATGAGCTTGCAGTACTGCAAGAAAAGCAACGTCAGTATTTGAGTGTGAAGGATGAATTTAATCAGCTCTTAAACAACATTTGAATGAGTAATCTTACTTAAATAAATGTTACTCATATCACTGAATTTAGATTTAAACATTTGAAACAAATTTCAGGTGTCAGAGCGGAGTCATGATGAATCAGCTCTCACCCAAACGTATGTTCACTAAAAAATTAACCGCATTTCATCAAACAGTACCGATTACTACACAGCAGGCAAATAGCCTATTAGAAAAAGCGGATAGAGCCCTACAGTCTTTTATGGCAGAAAAATCTAATTCATATTTAATGCCAAATGATTTGTATTGTTCATCTATGGTACTAAATTTATCCACTAAATAAGCTATAGGCAGAGCATGGTTAACGTGCTCTGTTTTTTCATGAAAAACGATAAAGTGGTTTATTGATTTCAGTGTGCCGCAGCAAGCGGCGTAAGAGATGAGGGTATGGCCCCTCGCTATCGGCTTGCAGGAGCAGGTAGCAAA
>NZ_NOZT01000063.1:0-13676 GCF_002412355.1 Acinetobacter sp. YT-02 | reverse complement strand
CCACTTGTTTTTAAGTGGGGACTAAATTAAGGCTTATAGGATGAATTCATAAGGTGTGTTCAGCGGACGCTTACAAAAATAATTAAAAAATTATTCAATTATTTTAAATCCAGAATCTAAATACGACAAAAGAGCACCGAAGTGCTCTTTTGAGATGTTCTATGCTTAAAGCAGAGTAACTTGCTTAATGACGTGCGGCTTTGCCTGCTGCTACTGGCTTCACAATCGGTGCCTTGGTTAAAGGCTTAGGCATACTGGTCAGTGCCAAAGGCAAGATTTCATCAATGCTTTTCACAGCCTTGATTTCCAAACCTTCTTTGACATTGTCTGGAATTTCAGACAAGTCACGCACGTTTTCCTGTGGGATAAATACCAGTTTGATACCACCACGATGTGCCGCAAGAAGTTTCTCTTTCAAGCCACCAATGCGCATTGCACGACCACGTAAGCTGGTTTCGCCTGTCATGGCAATATCAGGACGAATTGAAATATCTGTAAATGCAGATACCAATGCCGTAGTCAATGCCAAACCTGCAGATGGACCATCTTTAGGTGTTGCACCTTCTGGCAAGTGTACGTGTACATCGGTTTCGGCAAATACATTGGCTTCAATGCCTAAACTGTCGGCACGGGTACGCACAACGGTCATCGCGGCTTTGATTGACTCTTGCATCACATCACCCAATGAACCTGTGGTGATGAAATTACCTTTGCCTTTCATGGTTGCCACTTCAATGGTGAGTAATTCACCACCCACTGAAGTCCAAGCCAAGCCATTTACACGACCCACTTCGGCTTCTTCTTCTGCCATACCATAGTCAAATTTGTGTGGACCAAGGTAGTCAGGCAAGTTTTGTGAAGTCACATCTACCTGTAGGTTTTTGGCTTTTTTGCTGACTGCTTCTTTCACCACCTTACGGGCAATTTTTGACACTTCACGTTCCAGACTACGCACACCTGCTTCACGTGTATAGCGCTGCACAATGTCACGAATCGCTTCTTCATGAACCGTCAATTCTTTAGCACGCAAGCCATTATTTTTGATGGCTTTAGGGACAAGATAGCGTTCTGCAATATTCACTTTTTCATCTTCGGTATAACCCGGTAGACGAATTACTTCCATACGATCTAACAGAGCTTCTGGAATATTCATGCTGTTGGCAGTACAAATGAACATCACTTCAGACAAGTCTAAGTCTAGATCTAAATAGTGATCATTAAACTTGTTGTTTTGTGATGGATCAAGTACTTCTAACAAAGCAGATGCAGGGTCGCCACGGTAATCCTGTGCCATTTTGTCAATTTCATCGAGCAAGAACAGTGGGTTCTTCACACCAACTTTAGTCAATGACTGCACAATTTTACCCGGCATCGCACCAATATAGGTACGGCGGTGACCGCGAATTTCCGCTTCATCACGTACGCCGCCTAGCGCCATGCGCACGAACTCACGTCCAGTGGCTTTTGCAACCGATTCACCCAGTGAGGTTTTACCTACACCCGGAGGACCGACTAAGCACAGAATTGGACCTTTGAGTTTTTTCACGCGCGACTGCACAGCAAGGTATTCCACAATACGGTCTTTGACTTCATCTAAACCGTAATGGTCGGCATCTAAAATTTCTTGTGCTTTCGCCAAGTTAATGCTGACTTTGCTGGCTTTGTTCCATGGCGTATCTAAAATTACTTCCAGATAGTTACGTACCACAGCCGCTTCGCTAGATGCAGGTTGCATGGCTTTTAGCTTACGGAACTCAGCTTCTGCTTTTTTGCGGACATGTTCTGGCAAGTCTGCTTCGGCCAGACGTTTTTCAATTTCAGCGACATCATCTTCCGCACCGCCGTTCATATCGGACAGTTCGCGTTGAATGACTTTCATCTTCTCATTCAAGAAGTATTCACGCTGATTTTTTTCCATCTGGCGTTTAACAGAGTCATGCAAGGTTTGCTCAATCTGCTGTTCTTCAGACTGTTGCAATAAATAAGTCATTAACTCGGTCAAGTGAGCTTCAAACTCATCGTGCTCAAGGAATTTTTGTTTGACATCAATATTCAATGGCACACGGGTTGCAACAAAGAACAACAACTGCAATAAATCTTCAATTTTATTGGCAGCAGCAATCAGTTCACGTGCATTGCGTAATTTTGCTTCTGCATATTGCGCAAATAAGGCACGTAATTCTTGCAAACGTGTTGCTTGGGTATTTTCATCCATCGCAACAGTCATTGGGCTCAAGCTGTGTTCTGCAGTCAAATACGCGTCTTCATCAATAATTTTTTCGAGTTTGGCGCGGTATAAGCCTTCAATCAGCACTTTGATACAGTTTTCATCATTTTCGTGATTCACAACTTGCACAATCTTCGCGACAGTACCGTATTGATATAAATTGTCGTGATCAATTTCTTCTGTAAGCGAATCTTTTTGCGCAACTACAAATACTAGATTGTCACTGTTACGAGCCACATCAACTGCATTGATCGATTTTTCACGACCTACAAATAGCGCAATTTGCATGTGTGGATAAACCACCACATCACGTAGCGCTAAAAGCGGTAATACACTTGGAACCTGAGGCTCTAAGGTTTCTTGATTCATAATAATTTCAGACATGGGCACTCCTAATGAGTGACAACGGTGTTGCCATGTTTTTAATAGTGATGGGTATTTTTTAAAATACAAGGGCAGGTCAACACAAATTGTTTAAAAAGTAGCTAAATATGTGATTTTAAATTGATCTATTCAGTCAAAATGATCAATTTAGCGTTTCAAGGTGCGTTTAAACTGTAAAAAATGTTGTGGAGTTAGTAAGGCATCTACAGGTTGATCCCAATTTTCACGTGGCAAGCGTGTATGAATTAGCTGAAAATCATGTGCAATCCCTAAGCGATAAGGATGCTGCGGGGCAGAGGCTAAAGTGCGGTCATAATAACCACCGCCCATTCCAATGCGGGTGCCATGCGTATCGCAAGCCAATAAGGGCATCAAGACTAAATCTAAATGGGAGATGTGTTTTCCGCGACTTGTTCTTGGTTCTTGCATCCCCAAACGATGATGGGCAAAGCGACGCTGACGATATTGTTGTGGGGTGATTTGTACCCACACCAAGTGTTGATTCATATTGCAAATCATGGGCAAATACACTTGTTTGCTATGCGCGAAGCAATATTCAATGATGCGGTGTGTATGAATTTCACCAAAAGCATGTAAATACATACCCACTTTTTTTGCGTACTGAAATTTTGGCAGTCGTATTAGCCGCTGCAAAACAGCTTGCTGTGCGTGTTGCTGTTGGGTGCGCGTGACCGCTCTGCGCTGTTGTCGAAGCTGTTTACGCAAGGTTTTAAGTTCCAACAACTGCATCTCGGCACATCCTTATATTCTTGAGTTTAAATGCTTGAATGGGTATGGGATTACTGTCATTTCATCGACAAAAACAAGCTTTTATCATACTTGGCATTTTAACAGGATGTGATGCTGTATTTCTGTTTATCTGAAACTTGACCTGCTATCGGATAGTCTAGCTCGAACCCTAGACGCAAAATTACAAAAACTCTTATGCTATTGCCCAATCAATGCCACGCCAACAATCTTCAAGATCGCTTCAAGATGGATTAGGCAGGCTTCAGTTAAAAACAACAAATATGTAAAAACACAAGCCAAAACAAAAACAACACTTTCATTTTGCTGTTCAGGGAGAACAAGAACATGAATTATTCCAACAAGGTGTTTAAACATCTACTTCAAGGCGTGCTGGCTTTAGGAAGTTGTGTCAGCGCACAAAGTTATGCAGATTCGACCTATTTACCGCAGCCACCGAATACCCAACAAGTCTTTTTTGTCGGCAATAACTGGGATGGCACAGTGACGGTGATTCACCCTTCACAAGACTTTGGCAAAGTGGGTGTGGTCAATATGATTCCTGACCGCAAAGAGCGTTTATTAGAAATTCATTTAAATCCAGTGAAATTGATTGCCTACACTTACATTCAACAAACTGCAGGTGAGGGCAATGACCAGTTGGTGGATGATATGTATTCCACGCCAGATGGACAGTCGATTGTGGCTTCACGTCCAAGTTTTGCCGATGTGGTATCCATCAACATTAAAACGGGCAAAATTAATTGGCGTACGCCAGTCGAAGGTTTCCGCGCAGACCACATGGCGGTTTCACCAGATGGACAACGTGTTGCTGTGTCGGCATCGTCAGGTAATGTGGTGCATGTTTTAGATATTCATACAGGTAAAGAATTGGGGCGTTTTGCAACAGGGGATAAGCCGCACGAAAATATTTACTTTGCAGGTGGAACGAAAATCTTAAACTCTGCGATTGGTAACGTAGAAACTTCGATGGATGCACAGTGGCAAGATTTTACCAAAGGTAAGCGCTTTATTACCATTGCCGATGCCAATAATTATAAAGTTCTGAAAAAAATTGATTTCCGACCTGCGTTAGATGCCTTTGGACGTAAAGATTTATCCAACTCAGTGCGTCCTATGGTGCTAAGTAAAGATGAAAGCAAACTTTATGCGCAGGTTTCATTTTTTAATGGTTTGGTGGAATACGACTTAAAAACCGATAAAGTCACGCGTATTGGACAATTACCGGGCAGCAGTACAATTCCAAAAGACCGCAGCAAATGGGTAAATGATTCACGTCATCATGGTTTATCCATCAGCGCAGATGGCGAAAAACTCTGTGTGGCAGGCACGATGGATGATTACGCGACCATTGTAGACCGTCAGAGTTTAAAAGCAGGCAAACTGATTCCTGCAGGTAAACCATATTGGGCAACCCGTAGCCCAGATGGAAAAAGCTGTGTGATTTCAGAAAGTGAAACCGATGTGGTAACGGTGATTGACTTTGCTACGGGAGAAAAAGTCCGCAGTGTGCCAGTGGGGAATCACCCACAGCGAGTGCGTTTGGGTTATGCACCAAGCGATTGGTCGACGCCGTAATTTTAAGCCGATCATAACAGGCAAAGCATGCTAAGGCGCTCAAGACGATATTTGAATTGAGCGCATTTTAGGATGGTTTGCTTATGGAGCATGCACATGAATGGGACTCGATGGCTCGGTATTGGCTTTTTTGTTTTGGCGGTCGCGGTGTTGTTTACCGTGGTGTATGTGTTTCAACCACCGAATAAGACTGTTTCGGAAACAGTGTGGGTGAAACCGAACACGGCTTCCACAGAGATAGAAACAACGCAAAGTCTATATTCAGATGAATCTGAAAATGTACTGGAAACAAACGCTATGCTAGAGCGTGCTGCGGTATCTGCAGTTGAAATGCAGCAATTAATCCAGCAACGTGATTAGTTGTATTTAGGCTTTAAGCAAATTAGTACAGGTTTAAGCCAAGGGCAAAAGCCTGATTTAAACCGTGTACAAAGTATGTTGCTACAGCAGGAACAATTGGTACAAGCAGGCGTATTAAGAGCAGAAGATGCAATGAACTATAGCCAGTTTTTAAAGCAAATTTTACCTGAAATTGCAGGGCAAATTGATTTGCATATTTCGCGTTTAAAGCGCCTGAACGTGGTGACAGGTTAAGCCACAGTAAGGTGTGAGTTGCTGTTATAAATACACGATGACGCCATTGTTGCAGTCAATAATGGCGTTATTTTTTTGTCTAAAAAATTCTTTTAATCCACATGTTTTTAAGCCGAATAGCGGCCACTTGAGCTGAATTTATCCATGATTCCTTTGATCAAGCGTTCAATTCATCTTAGAAGAAAGCACACGTATTTTACTGTATTAGACGAAAGTTGTATAAGGCTGTGCCGAATAAATTTGGTTTTTCCTTCCTTTTAAAAACTACAGAAAAAACAAAGTTTAAATTTTTCTTCACCGTATTTTTTATGCTGCGAACAAAGATCATCTTTATTTAAATTGGTATGACCATTTAAATAAATAACCAGACCAATGTTGACATTTATTTGTATAAAACTATTATTTGTTGCAAATATTAAGAGTATTTTGATTTTTATCTTAATATTGGTCAGACCAAAATTAGAATTTTATCTATATGCTTAGACCTATGTTTACGTTTGAGTGAGCATTTCAAGGAGATGACAATGCTTCAACATTGGCAACAGATCTACGATCCAATGGCAAATATTTGGATTTCGAGTCTTATTGCATTAATCCCGATTATCTTTTTCTTTCTGGCATTGGCTGTATTTCGCTTAAAAGGAAGTGTTGCGGGAACAATTACGGTTATTTTGGCGTTATTGGTGTCGTTATTTGCCTATGGCATGCCTGCACCAATGGCTTTTGCTTCATTGATCTATGGCTTTTTCTACGGTTTATGGCCAATCGCATGGATTATTATTGGCGCATTATTTTTATATAAAATCTCTGTAAAAACAGGGCAATTTAACATTATTCGCTCATCTATTCTGTCGATTACAGAAGATCAGCGTCTCCAGATGCTACTGGTGGGCTTCGCATTTGGCACATTTTTAGAAGGTGCAGCGGGCTTTGGGGCGCCAGTGGCAATTACTGCAGCTTTGTTGGTAGGTTTAGGCTTTAAACCTTTATACGCTGCGGGTTTATGTTTGATTGTGAACACCGCACCTGTTGCGTTTGGCGCAATGGGGATTCCAATTATTGTGGCGGGTCAGGTTTCGGGTGTAGAAACTATGGAAATTAGCCAGATGGTTGGACGTCAGTTGCCATTTATGGTGCCTATTGTACTGTTCTGGATTATGGCAATTATGGATGGCTGGCGCGGTGTTAAGGAAACTTGGCCTGCAGTGTTGGTGGGTGGTGGTGCTTTTGCGATTGCACAATACTTGACCTCTAACTTTGTAGGGCCTGAGTTACCCGATATTACCGCTGCAATTGCATCTTTGGTCAGTTTAACGGTGTTGTTTAAATTCTGGCAGCCAAAACACATTTTCCGTTTTAGCGATGCAGACACCAAAGTGGATGCCAACTTAGTTGCAGAACAACAGCAAAAATACAGCATGGGTCAGATTGTCAAAGCATGGTCACCTTTTGCAGTGTTAACGGTGATGGTCACCATTTGGAGTATTAAACCGTTCAAAGATTTATTTGCAAAAGATGGGGCAATGCATGACTGGGTCATTTCCATCAAAGTGCCATTTTTACATCAACTGGTACAAAAAATGCCGCCTGTGGTGGCAGACGTCAAAGACTACGATGCCATCTTTAAGTTTGACTGGCTGAGTGCCACGGGTACTGCAATTATGATTGCGGCTTTCATCACCATCATTTATTTAAAAATGAAACCACGTGAAGCTGTCAAAACCTTTGCAGAAACCATCAATGAATTAAAAACACCGATTTATTCCATTGGTATGGTGCTGGCCTTTGCTTTTATCGCCAATTATTCAGGTATGTCTGCGACCTTGGCATTGGCTTTGGCTCATACAGGTAATGCATTTACTTTCTTCTCGCCATTTTTAGGCTGGATTGGAGTGTTCTTGACAGGTTCAGATACATCAGCCAATGCCTTATTTGCTGCCTTGCAAGCCACAACTGCACAGCAAATTGGTGTACCAGAAGTCTTGTTGGTTGCTGCCAATACCAGTGGTGGAGTAACAGGCAAAATGATTTCACCGCAATCTATTGCAATTGCCTGTGCGGCTGTTGGTTTAGTCGGTAAAGAATCGGATTTATTCCGCTTTACCGTGAAACACAGTATCACGTTCACCGTAATGATCGGTATTATTATCACTCTACAAGCTTATGTGTTCCCATGGATGATTCCATAACCACATGCACAAGAGGATAGCCGCATGAAAGTTTCCGACAAAGTTGTACAAGACCTGCGCACACTGGTTGAAAAAAATCAGATGCAAGTCGGAGACCGATTGCCTGCCGAAAGAAAGTTATGTGAACAACTCGGGGTTTCCCGTTCCTCTTTGCGTGAAGCCATTCAGCAATTGACCAGTCAGGGCATGCTGGTCAGCAAAGTTGGAGCGGGTACTTTTTTGCAACAGCTACCCACCAATTGGTCGCAATATCAAATTGTGCAGCCTTTAAGTAACCTGATTGATGAAGACCCTGCTTATCGTTTTGATGTGCAGGAAGCTCGAATGGTGCTTGAAGGTGGTACGGCATGGTATGCCGCACAGCGGGCAACTGCTGAGGATTTGAAAAACATCCGTGCCTGTTATGAGCAAATCGCCCATTTTCAAATTTTAGGTGATGACGATCAGGCAGCAATTGCCGATGCCAAGTTTCATTTGGCAATTGCCGAAGCATCGCACAATTTGGTGCTCATTCAAATGATGCGTGGCTTATTTGATTTGTTGCAATACAACGTAGTTTTGGGCAGACGCAAAGTCTATACCGAAGCCCACCGTTTCGATCAGTTGCACGATCAACACTTTCAAGTGATGGATGCAATTGAACGCCAGGATCCAGAAGCTGCCCGTTCGGCAGTGTGTGGACATATTGAATTTGTAGTTCAACAAGTACGCATGATAGACGAGGAAGATGCGCGTCGTCAGCGTGCGAGTCGATTAAACAGGATAGCGCCATGATTATTTCTTCTGCGAATGATTACCGCGAAGCAGCTAAACGCCGTTTACCGCCATTTTTATTTCACTATATAGATGGAGGTGCGTATGCGGAACAAACGCTAAAAAGAAATGTAGAAGACCTTTCACAAATTGCCTTGCGCCAGCGTGTATTAAATGACATGTCGGCTTTAAGTTTAGAAACCACGCTATTTAATGAAACTTTGTCGATGCCTGTGGCTTTGGCACCAGTCGGTTTAACAGGCATGTACGCGCGCCGTGGTGAAGTGCAGGCTGCTGTAGCAGCAGACAAAAAGGGTATTCCATTTACATTATCTACCGTATCGGTGTGTCCAATTGAAGAAGTGGTGCCTGCCATTTCTCGCCCAATGTGGTTTCAGCTTTATGTGTTACGTGACCGTGGTTTTATGCGCAATGCTTTGGAACGTGCCAAAGCAGCCGGCTGTTCAACACTGGTTTTTACAGTAGATATGCCTGTGCCTGGCGCACGTTATCGTGATGCACACTCGGGCATGAGTGGGCCAAATGCGGCCATGCGCCGTTATATGCAAGCAGTGATGCATCCAAATTGGGCGTGGGATGTGGGCTTACTCGGCCGCCCGCATGATTTGGGCAATATTTCCAAATACTTGGGCAAGCCGACTGGACTGGAAGATTATATTGGTTGGTTGGGCAATAACTTTGATCCATCCATTTCATGGAAAGACCTAGAGTGGATTCGTGAATTTTGGGATGGCCCGATGGTGATTAAAGGCATTTTAGACCCTGAAGATGCCAAAGATGCAGTCCGCTTTGGTGCCGATGGTATTGTGGTATCGAATCACGGTGGGCGTCAGTTAGATGGTGTGTTATCTACTGCACGTGCCTTGCCACCTATTGCCGATGCCGTCAAAGGCGATTTAAAAATTCTGGTAGATTCAGGCATTCGTAACGGTTTAGATGTGGTGCGTATGCTGGCCATGGGTGCCGATACTTGTATGCTCGGACGTGCCTTTATTTATGCATTGGGTGCAGCAGGTGGGGCAGGAGTGAGTAATTTACTTGAGCTGATGGATAAAGAAATGCGGGTGGCAATGACCTTAACAGGTGCTAAGAATATTCAGGCCATTACTTCAGATTGTCTGGTACGACTTGAGCGTGAGCTGAAAGGCTAATTTGCCAACATGGGCGATGAATCCATAACTTTAAAAGTTTGGCTTGATTGCTCAATTGTATTTTCTTCACCATTGGAATTCAGGACATGCACACCATGCCACAGACAAATTCATCAATAGCACAATTTGATGCAGCAGCGACACTCAAAAATTTGGTCGATATTGTGGGGAAAGCGCATGTATTGACCCATGAGTCGGATACCCGCTTATATCGTCAAGGGCGACGTTTTGGTGAGGGGCAGGTTTTTGCTGTAGTCACGCCAGGTTCGCTGTTGCAACAGTGGCAAGTGTTGCAAGTGGCAGTGGCGGCAGACTGTATCATTATTATGCAGGCCGCCAATACAGGACTGACTGGTGGTTCGACCCCTTTTGGTGATGATTATGACCGTCCTGTTATTCTGATTAATACTCAGCGTTTAAAAGGCATTCAGCTGATTAATAATGCCAAGCAAGTGATTTGTTTACCCGGCGCTACGTTGGATGCATTGGAACAGCAATTGGCACCACATCAACGTGAGCCACATTCAGTGATTGGTTCATCTTGTATTGGCGCTTCAGTTTTGGGTGGAATATGCAACAATTCAGGTGGTGCCTTGGTTAGACGAGGTCCTGCCTATACCGAGTTGGCCTTATACGCTCAAGTTAATGCTGCTGGCGAGTTGGTGTTGATCAATCATTTAGGGGTAAATTTAGGTTTTAATCCAGAAGAAATTCTGACCCGATTGGAACAGCAACAATATACCACAGAAGATATTGAATACTCAGAACACTGTTGTGCTTCAGATCAGCGTTATGTGCATGATGTTGCACAAGTTGATGCCGATACCCCTGCACGTTTTAATGCTGATCCAAGCCGTTTGTTTGAAGCATCGGGTTCTGCAGGAAAAGTTTGTGTATTTGCCGTGCGCTTGGATACTTTTGAAAAAATCCCGAGTCAGGTGTTTTATATTGGCACCAATCAACAGGATGATTTAACCGCCATCCGCCGTTTTTTATTGCGTGATTTACCCCGTGTTCCAATTGCAGGCGAGTATATCCACCGTGTTGCCTATGACATTGGCGCAGAATATGGCAAAGACAGTTTCTTGTTTATTGAGAAATTTGGCACCAGTAAAGTACCTGCCGCTTTTGCCATGAAAGATAAAGTCGATGGTGTGCTGAGCCGTTGGGGCATGCGCGGGCTGTCCGATAAAGTTTTGCAAATGTTCACGAAGCTGTTGCCTAATCATTTACCTGAACGGATGAATCAATTTCGTGATTTGTACGAGCATCATTTAATTTTACGTATTGAGCAGCAAGATGTTGCAGCAGTACAGCAATTTTTACTGGATTACTTTATTACACGCAGTTCAGGCAGTTTCTTTCTGTGTAATGAGGATGAAGGACGTAAAGCCTTTTTGCATCGTTTTGCTGTGGCGGGTGCAGCAATTCGTTACCGCGATACGCATCGAGATGAAGTTGAAGACATTGTTGCCTTAGACATTGCTCTAAGACGTAATGATTCGCAATGGGTTGAAAATTTACCCGAAGAATTGGAGCGGGCGATTATACATAAGTTGTATTACGGACATTTTTTGTGTCATGTCTTTCATCAGGACTATATCATTCAAAAAGGGGTAGACCCGTTGGCCATGGAACATCAAATGTGGTCATTGCTTGATGCTCGTGGCGCAGAGTATCCTGCTGAACATAATGTTGGACATTTATATGTGGCGAAACCTGCATTAAAGCAGCATTATCAAAAGTTAGATCCAACCAATAGTTTTAATGTGGGTATTGGACATAGCTCTAAATTAAAATCTTGGCGCTAATTGAGGATGAAAACTGAGCAGTGAAAACCGATTCTAAGGAAAGATTAATATGTTTAAGTTAGACAGCAAACTGCTACAGATTTTTTATTATGTATATAAATTAAAAAATGTATCAGCTGCAGCAGATGCTCTAGGTATGAGCCAACCTGCGGTAAGTAACTGCTTAAATAAAATTCGTCAGCATTTTAATGATCCCTTATTTTTAAGGGTTGGCAATGAAATGTTGCCTACAGAGTTGGCGAAACAGATTTTTTCACCGATTAGTGAAATTATTAATAAAATTGAAACGGTCAATAATTTTAAAGTCGATTTTGATCCGACACATTCCGATCAATTATTTACCTTGGCAATGACCGATGTTTCGCATTTGGTTTTATTGCCAAAACTGACCAAGTTTTTAAAAAAATATGCACCTTCAGTGCGGATTAAAATTCGTCCTATTACCCGTGAAACCAGTTATCAAATGGCAAATGGTGAAATTGATTTTGCGATTGGTTTTTTACCTGAGTTAGAGCAGGGTTTTTATCAGCAGCAATTATTTTTACAATATTATGTGGTGATTAGTCGTAAAGATCATCCACGTATTTGTGAAAAAAGTTTAGATGTTGAAGCTTATATTCGTGAATCGCATGTCGATGTAGATACCAGTATAGGTCACTACCATATTGAAAATGAATTAAGCAATCGTGGTTTAAGACGTAATATTCTAATGAGTATCCCAAGTTATTTAGGGGTCGGTTTAATTGTGCAAGAAACCGATATGATTGCGACAGTGCCTTATTATTTAAGTGAGGTGTTATTGGCACGCGGGAATTTACAAGTAGTGAGTGCGCCTTTGAATTTTCCAACCTATCCTGTACGACAATATTGGCATACGTCTTGTCATCACCAAACCAGTCATCAGTGGTTAAGAAAAGTGATTTTTGATTTGTTTAGTCAGCATCCTTAATTAATCGTATTTAAAGTAAAATTTTTATAATTTTTTAAATTATCATTCGCTAATTCCCTCATCTTCAAAAGAGCAGGCTAGGCTGAGGGAATTAGTGATTCTTTTTTATAAGGCAATAAAACTAAATTTCTGCCCACGATTTTGATTGCAGCTATACATTTTCATTTTTCCATTATAAATATCTAAACATTTGCCTGTATCTGCACTACGAATACGCTGACCATCGAGATACCATTTTTGGTTACTTTGTCCATTACAGGTATAAGCAATTACTTCAGCACCATCATGTTTCTGTTTTCCTGCTACATCTAGACATTTACCTTGCACGGTAATGCTTTGATCAGGATGGAAAATAAAATGCTGATTGGTACCATCATGACAATGTGAAGTCTGAATGGAACGTTGATTACTGCGACTAAAATCTACGCAGCGACCATCATAGGTTTTAATTTTGACTTTTTGTTGCCATGTTTGTGCAGGATAAGGCATAGGTGTTGGCATATAAATGGTTTGTTGTGCAGGACGTTCTACAGGTGTACTTGCTGGAATTTGAGGTTGAATGACGATATTGGGAATCTGCCCCGATGCTGTTCCGTCAACTACAATACATGCTGTTAAAAGTGAGCAACTGCTTATAGTGAAAAGTGTCTTAAACATAAGAGAAAACAATTTATTTATTAGGTGGATAGGATAAATTTAAAGCATGGAATAAATATTTATTTTTTGTAATTTTGTGTGTAATTGACCAAAAAATTTTATCTAATAGATATGGTTTCCTAGACACGGTTTTCAAGCAAAAAATTAAGTTTGAAAAAACTTCAACTCGCGATTCTATGTATTCTTTGTTTGCTAGAGGGTGCATTCTTAGGAAGTGTGTGGTAGAAATTGTATTTAGAGGATATATTTCTGATTTAGTTTGTGGTCAGCAACAAGCGAATTATCCAATTTGTTGAATTGAACATCAAAAATTCAACTATATTGCTTTAAAATTATGTGATTGAGTTGTAAAATTATGTGTTAAAATTGGCAATTGTCACAGTTTTTGAATTTTTGGGGTAAGAACTGTTGAAACATTTTTTACTACGACTTGGATTGGATCTGCGTAAACTTATTTTAATTTCCACAATTTTAAGTGTATCAGGCTTATTTGTCGTAAGTATTTTTATTTTAAATTATGTAAGTTGACAAAAATAACTAATCATGCGAAAAAGTTTTTTTAGTTAACAGATGTTCACACATGCCTCGAATTGT
>NZ_NOZT01000062.1:0-14483 GCF_002412355.1 Acinetobacter sp. YT-02 | reverse complement strand
GCTGATAAAATAGAGCAATGGGTGGAGAGAGTATCAAACCAATTCGGAAAAGAATACATGTTTACTTTTTAATGGAGACTTATTAGGGGGGATGTTAATATAAGTTTCATAATAGTATTTTGCCTTTTCAGTTCTATGCTTATCTTTTTCATAGGATTTTAGTGTTAACAAATAAGCATTTCTTGTGTAATAAGTTCCAATGAGCGTGGCAATAAACGCAAGAATAGCAATTACTAAAGTAATTAGAAAATCAAACTGCATTAATTTATAGTCCTATCATATCCATAAGCCCTGTAAGGCTCACTATTTTTACAGACTTTGTTTAAACATACATGATATTTAGTTTGGAATAAGTAGCATGTACGGTTTAAAAAAACGTCCAGAAGAAAGTGGTGTAATCAAAGGCGCAGGTACTGGTACATCCGACAGTATCCAAAAGAATGTACCTACTGGCAGCTATGTCATGCCTGCCGATTCTACCCAAAAAATTGGTACAGAGCAGTTGCAAAAAATGGGTTCTGCTACACCTGTAAATTTGAGTAATGGCGAGTTTCAATTGTCACCTGATCAAGTGCATGCAGTTGGGGTTGAAACACTTGATGCGTTAAAAAACTCCACACACATACCAACGGGACAACCACAGCTCGGATTTAAACCAGGACAAAAAACACCTGAATTATTTTTTGCTGATGGTGGTGTGGTGCGTTATCCAACAGCTGATGATATTAGACGTGCTCAACAAAACCGCTTAGCAGGTCCGCAGATGCGGGATGTTTCTGGTATTACCAGAGATGTAAATAGATCGTTACCTCAAACAACGACTCCAAATGTGAGTAATGCAACTGTACAAGCAACAACACAGCCTTCAGCAGCATCTTCACCATCAGGGTTTGGAGCGCGTGCAATTAGTAAGATAGGCAATGCTGCAAAAGGATTGGGTAAATTTCATGGTGCAGGTTCTATGCTAGGTGGTGCTGCAGTTGGATTTAATACGCCTACAGAACAGTATGCTGAACGCATGGGGTTAGACCCAAATGCAGATCGTGGAATCTTGGCTGAAACAGGTATTCGGGCTGCAGGTGTTCTGTCTGATGTAGGTAATGCAGCGAGTTTTGGTATCTTGGGTCGAAGATTCCCAGATCAACAAAGAATCAATGCTGAAAATGAACTTGCGGCACAACAAAAAAGATTTTCAGATTGGAATGCGAAGAAAAATCAGCCTGCTGTAAATACCCCACGAGATACAGAGAACCCTTTTGATACAGTGCCTTCTCAAGAAACAACATCACAAAATGAAAAACCTAATGCGGCTTCCAGTAATAATGATCCATATCAAATTCAGCAGAATGGTAATAGTTTTAGCTATGTGAACCCACACGCAGCTGCCCAAGCACGGGCAAATGGTGTACCAGAACTTGCCACCAGTGGATTTGCAAATGTAAAGCCTACACATGATCCAAAAGGTGTAGCTAATTTTATGGCTAACACTCGTGAAATGGGTGCAAGTGATGAACAGATTAACCGAGCTTTGGCGCAACGAGAATTGAATATGGGAATGCAAGGATATGCAGGCATTACTTATCCTGAGGCACCACAACGTACAGAAGCGCAGGAAGCTGAACGACAAAATGTTCTGCGTATGGCAAGTACACCAATTGCAGGAGCACGCGGTTTAACAGCTAATCAACAAAGAACCATTGCGGATTTACAGCAAGGTGAAGATAACCGTGCGAATCAACGATATACAACAGATGCCAATAACGCTTCTAATATTATGCAGACAGGCATGCGTGAAGTTGCACAAACTGGACGTACAGCTATGCAAGAAGATGGGCAAAATAGTCGTTATTTTGCAGGTCTTGCTCAAGATGCACAAAAAATGAATGCAGACTTAGGCTTAAGAAATCGTGAAATGAACTTAACTGAAGAAAAAGAAGGTTTTGGTATTCGTAATTCTGCCCGTTTAGAAAAGCTTTATGAGCAATATGATAGTGCTAAAACTGATCAAGAACGTCAAAGCATTCAGCAAAAAATCGAACGTTACTCTGGTAATAAAGGCATAAGTGGTAAAGATCGTTATATGACGGTTGGTGGTGGCCAAGAGTGGAATGAAAATGCAGGAAGTATGGTAAATAGACCGCAGCGTCTGTTTGATACCCAAACACAGCAATATGTTGATTCACCACAAGGAGATACATCACAACGAGCTATTGGTACTATTTCTAAGGTAGGTGACAAAACTGCTGTATGGGATGGAGTCAAATGGGTTCAACAGTAAATATAAAGCCAATTTATTGGTGGTTTCATGACTATATGATGGATAACTTAGGTCGATATATTGATATTAAGTAGACTTGATGAAAAAGTTTAAACGAAAATTACGATGAAGGTACAGATATCATTTTAATTGGGTAATTTTGTGGGTAATATATACGTTATAAATTGGGTAATCTTGTGAAAAACTATGAGTAAATATGAAAAACTAACAAACCAACCTCTAGTTGTTGTGTTGGCAGAATTCCGTTTCTCAAGCATTCTACAAATGGAAAGTTACATCCCTGCATTTCAGAATTTTTTGAGACAAGATTTTCCTCTTTTTTCTACAACAGAACAACAAGAAATGATAATTGAGCAACAAGGTATACGTGTAAATAGCTCAACTGGGTGGGTGTTTCTGTCAAGTAATAAAAAACGAGCAATAATGCTTGATAAAAGTCGATTAGTCGTTCTTAGTAGTGAGTATGAACGATTTCCTAATTTTTGGAATGATTGTAAAAAAGCTCTCAATTTCTTAATTCAGGAAGTTAAACCAACACTCCTATTGAGAGTAGGATTACGTTATTCTGATGCTATTATTCAAAAAAATAAAGAAGAACCTATTGAATCATATGTTCAATCAGTAGTTTGTGAAGCAGGGAGCATTAATGGCGTGGGAGATCAGGTTCATAGGATTAATGAAACTGTTTATAAAACTCAAGCAGGCATTATTGCAATTAGAAGTTTATATGGAATACTAAATTTGCCTGTATGGCAAGATTTAGTGGAATCTCCAATTACGTTTCATAAGGAAACAGGCTTTAGTAAAAGAATTTTATTAGATTTTGATCATTATTGGCAGCCTGAAGTGGAAACTCAATTATTTGAGCTAGACTTCATTTCTAATAAAATGGAAGAGTTACACTCAATTACTAGAAATGCTTTTTGGGAAATTACAACTAGTCAAGGTCGGGAGGCTTGGAAATAATGGATTTTGCAGCTCTCACAGTATCCACAATGCTTAATGTTGGGTCTTTAAGTAATCATTCAGGTTCTGGGTTTGTTCAACATGTTGTATCAGAACCTAATCATTATTCAACTGGTAGTATTTCGCCTAATTTTGCATGGTTAGCCGAACATTCAAGAACGGGCCAAAAATATACAATTCTTAATAAACAAACAACAATCCTTGAGCAAAATCTTGAATTCATTAAATCTACTTTTTCTTTAACAGAGGAAGAATTAGCTAAAAGTATTGGTGTTACAAGGAAAACTTTACTAAATTGGAAAAAGTACGAATCCGAACCAAATAAGGAAAAAACTCAAAAAATGTTTGAGTTATACCTTCTTGCAAAGAATTGGAAAAGTGCACAATTTCCTACAGATAATATTAAATTAAATAGTCCTGTACTAGATGGTAAGACTGTTAAAGACCTACTACAGGATTCAAATAGTGATAGCGAAAAAATATTATTCGCTGGCAATCGTTTAATGCATCAATCTATTGGTGAAACTGATTTAATTTGAGGTTTGAATTGTGCGACATTGGATGGAAGAAAGTGGTTGGTTGCAAGGTTGTATTGTTAAGCCTGAAGATGTCGCTCATTTATTAAATTTAGCTGGTAAATCAGAGTTATTTGCCGATGATGTTTTATTGATCGTTGCATCAGGTTCGTGTGATGTGGCAAATAGTTCAGATTTAGTGATTGAATTTTCTATTGCACGATATGTAGATAAAGACCCTAGTTTTGGTAATTTTTGTTTTAATAAAAACCCTAGAAAATTGAATTGTACTCTAGAGTCTTTACAGGGAAATAAGTACGTTACGTTAGTAGCTTTTGAAAAAATTTGTATAATTAAAGACGATATTCCTGAAGGAATTTTACCAGACTTAGAAATTCAATTCACTCAAGAGGAATTAAATTTCTATATTGATTGGTTAGCATCTAGATACAAACGCCCTGCGTTTCCAACAGAGTTTGATCGTCGAATAGATGCTGCTTGGAAAAAAGACAAGCGTAAAAAAGCTGTATCAAAGGTAAGTAACAACTTAATCGGAATGTATGCAAAAGTTTATCCTGACAAGGAAATTGCAGATGGTGAAAATTATTTTGTTGATTTATTGGCTTTAGTTGTACCAAATTTAGAAGATGAAGACTTAAAAGCTATTAATTCCATAACCGATAAGTATAAAGAGGCATTAATAGAGGCTAAGATGAATGTGGGAGAGACAAAAACTGTGACAGAGTTTCAGGTTTCTGTTGGTACTTTAAAACAATACAAGAGATTTAATTTAGATGAATTATCATATAAAAATGATGATCCATTACCTCCAGAAATTTCGATGAATTAAGAGAGTTATACTTTCACGTTGTATAAACTAGTAACAGCTTTTTATTGCCCCTCTAAGGTTCGACCAAATTCTAAATAAAAACCATGATAGACGCATAATATTAGGAGTGCGTCATGTCGGATCAAAACCAAATTGATTGGGAAAAAGGAACTATTCAAGAACCAAATCAGATAGATTGGGATAATGGTCAAATTTCACAACCTAAAGAAAAAAAAGAGAAAGGTGTTAAAGGGCATTTAAAAGATTTTGGCGCCTCACTTGCAGCAGGTGCTGCATCACTACCCGATATCGCAATTGGTGTTGCTGATATTTATACCCAAGGTCGCGCAGGTAAAGCCATTGATGATTCTGGAATCTATAAGACAGGTGAAGGGCAAAAATATTGGGATGATAAGAAGACTGATATTGCTAAAGCACAGGCACAAGAGTTTGCGGAAGCTGAAGGTATTGTAGATAAAACCAAAGTTGCATTAAGTAATCCTTCTTTAATTACCAATACAGTTGCTGCTTCAGTGGCACCAATGGTTGCTGGCGGTATAGCAGGCCGCATGACAGGTATTGCCAATCCAGTTGCTGCAGGCGCAGTTGGTGAAGGGTTGGTTATGGCGGGGTCACAGGCTGAGCAAATTCGCCAGAATACCGATGATGGACTGTTAAATAATGGTCAGGAAGCTGTTGCCGTAGGTACAGGTGTTTTAGGTTCTCTATTTGGTTATGCGGGTGGTCGACTTGCTCAAAAAATGGGAATTGGTGATGTTGATACCATGATGGTCACAGGTCGTATTGGGCCTAATGACATTGCCAATGAAATTGCAAGTATGCCTGCGAAATCATTACCAAGACGAATGATTGAAGGTGCGATTCAAGAAGGCTTTTTGGAAGAATTACCTCAATCTGTTTCTGAACAGATTTTACAGAATTTAGCTTTGGATAAGCCATGGAGTGAAGGTGTAGAAGATGCTGCAGTTATGGGCACATTGGCTGGTATGGCCATGGGCGCAGGTTCTAATATTCTGTCTGGAAACTCTACAGAAACAGCAGCAGCGTCATCCACTGAACAACAAGCGGTCACACCTAACTTACCGTTAGCACCAGCGCCGTTTGGTTTCAATAAAAATGATGCTGTTGCGAGTGAATATATTCCTAGAGCAGATATGTCGCAGGACAATAATCAAACTCGCCAAGGTTTTGTATATGATCAGCAATCAACTGAAGCTGAAAACTTATTAAACTTTAATTCAACTAATAATACGGATACAGCAAGTAATTCAGATCAGCCATCACCTACAAGTGGCGGAAATTACTTTACATCACCACAGCGTCCATCGGAGCGATTAGGGATTAATCCTAATGATGGTCCTATGTCATCTGCAGCGGCTTTGGCTGTCGATAGTGGTTTGACACCAACAGAATTATTAACTTACTCAACTGAGCAGGAAGAAGGTCAGCAATTAAGTTCCGTACCTACAGATTACCGTAATTTTTTGGGTGAAAGCCAACAGGTTGCGACTCAACCAAATTTATTGAGTTCTCTACAATATCAGGAAAATAGCAAAGATGATGCGGCTAGCAATAATACAAACACAGCCACAGCACCTGAAATTGAGACCGAAAAACTTGATTTAAATACACGTATTCAAGAGGCCCAACAAAAGTTTGATGCAGAAACAAGCGTGGCCCAAAAAGCCCAATTAAGACGTGAGTTAACCAACTTAAATGGTGAGTTAAATCGAGTTGAAATGCTTCAGCTGAATGAGCAGAAAAAGCAGCAAATTGACATTTCAGCAAATGAAGTTGCAACCAGTTCTGGCAATAATTTACCAGAACCTACACAAGCACAAATTGAAGCGGGCAATTATAAAAAAGGCCACATCAAGGTTCATGGTTTAGATATTGCTGTAGAAAACCCACGTGGCTCCACACGTAGTGGTAAAAACCCTGATGGTAGTGACTGGTCGCACACGATGAGTGACCATTATGGTTATATCAAAAAAACCAAAGGGGCAGACCAAGAACAGTTAGATGTGTATGTAGGCAAGAACCCTGAATCAGAACGTGTCTTTATCGTTGATCAATTAAATCAAGATAATGATCAATTTGATGAGCATAAAATTATGCTTGGGTATCAAAGTCTAGAAGAGGCTGAGCAGGCGTATAAATCTAATTTTGATCCAGGATGGAAAGTTGGTCCTATTCGTTCATTATCAAAAGATGAGTTTAAAAGCTGGTTGGATAATGATGATACCGTGCGTCCAGTCAGTGAAAAAGTTCAGCCTAAATCAGATCGTATTGCTGATAAAAAGGAAGTTGTGACTACAGCAACTGGACGTTCATTTGAGGTGCAGCATAAGTTAGTGGAAGCTGCTGATTTAATCACATCAAATAATCCTAATGGACAAATTAATCCTAATTATCCTCAAGAGTTACAACCAAGAGACCGTACTCGTGCTGCATCACAATTGCAAATTACGGAAATTGCGAATCAGCTAAATCCATTATTGCTTGGTGAAAACCCGAACGCTTCTGATGGAGCACCAATTGTTTCAGTGGAAAACATTGTTGAAAGTGGTAATGGTCGTTCTATGGCGATTACTAAAGCATATATGGAAGGCAAGGCAGAGCATTATCGACAGTGGTTGAAAGAGCAGGGATATAACACTGATGGTATGACAGCGCCTGTATTAGTACGTGAACGTATTACACCAATGACTTCTGCAGAACGTATTGCTTATACAGGTGAGGCAAACCAACGTTCCACACTTGAGCTAAGCGATAGTGAACAGGCGAAATCCGATGCTGCAAAATTAGGTTCTATTTTGCATCAGTTTTATGGTGGGGAAATTGACTCTGCACAGAATAGAAACTTTGTTAAATCCTATGTCAATGGAATTGCATCATCGAATGAGCGAGGTAGCTTATTAGGTGCAGATGGTGTTTTGACCCAAAAAGGTTTACGTCGTATTCAAGCATCCTTGGTTGCACGTGCCTATGGTGATCAAACTTTGATTTCTGATTTGTTTGAAAGTTCTGATAGTAATATTAAGTCAATTGGTGGTGCCTTAATGGATGTTTCAGGGTTTTGGGCAAATATGCTTGAAATGATTGATCAGGGCGTCATCTCGAAAGATGTGGATATTACAGCTAACTTATTGGAAGCTGTAAATCTTATTAAAAAGGCCCGAAGAGAAGGTCGATCTGTTTTTGATTTAATGAATCAAAGTGATATTTTTTCAGGTGAAATTGATCAAGTTACACAAGACTTTCTAAGAATCTTTTACTCAGGTGATAAACTGACTCGTGCAAGAAGCCGTGAGAAAGTTGCCACTGCACTTAAATACTATATTGATAATGCACTTTCCACTAAATCAGGTGTCAACTTGTTTGGTGAGAATGACCCTGCTGGCGCAGAAATTTTAAGGACTACACATGAACAAGTCAGACGACAAGAAACCGAAAAGCAACAAGACATCTTCACTAGCCCGCAACCTAATGAACCAGACACTGGCGCAGTTGGCAGTGGACGATCAGGACGAGGAGCTGGCACAGCAAGTGAAGCAGCGCAAGAACAACCAGAATCCTCAAAAGTCTTAAAGAAAACAGCTCCAACATCTGAAAAAGAAACGATTCAAGATTTTGGTGAGAAAATTGGTGGTGCGCGTAAAGATACTTCTGTTAAGACTGGTGCTAAAAGTTCTAGGACTAATACCAAGGATAGTCGCCCAACTTGGGCTAAACGATTTGAGATTACTGAAATTGCTGCCTCAAGTAATCCAAATGAAGTTGGTAAATGGATTATCACGGATACAAGAAAAAAGGATTGGAAGGGGAATGCCAAGCAACTAGGCAAACAATTTTTTGATTCCCAAAAAGATGCTGAACTTGCACTACCAATTCTAGCTGTAGCTCAAAAGCATCGTGTGTGGGCTGCTGGAAAAGATAGCTTTTCTATCTATCGTGAAATTAGTGATCGGAAGCGCGTTAAAGTTGTCGAACAAGAATTTCAAACACGTGAAGATGCTATGAAATATATGGCAATCCATGCGATTGAAATTCTAGAAACCAATACAACTTTTGGGGAAATTGATCTTCCTCGCCCTGAAAATACAGTAAGAAAAGGAATGGTTCGCCGTAAAGGTGATGCTAAAGATGCTGATTTTATTCGTGTGTTTGGCTTTCGTGGTGTTGAGTTTGGAAACTGGAATAATCAGACAGAACGCCAAGAGCTATTAAATGATGCTTTTGATGGTCTCATGGACTTGGCTGAGATTTTAAATATCCCACCTGCAGCAATTAGCCTAAATGGGGAACTCGCTTTAGCGTTTGGAGCCAGAGGGCAAGGATTAAGTGGTGCAAAGGCGCACTATGAACCTGAACGTGCTGTGATTAACTTGACCAAATTGAATGGCGCAGGTTCATTAGCTCATGAATGGTGGCATGCACTAGATCACTATTTTGGTCGACAAGATGGCAAAGCCCCATCTGAATGGGTAACGAATGCGGATGGCAGTCGATCATTAAAGATTGCAAAACACTTTGAAGATATGAGCGTCACTTCTGGATTCTCTTATAAATCAAATGTTCGTGAAGATGTGCAAGAAGCCTATAAACAATTGGTACAGACAATTTTTAGAAAATCTGAAAACTATATTGAAGATACAGTTAAGGTTGAAAGCTTCGTTAGTTCTGCGAGAAACAACTTAAAAGATCAATTAGATAAGTTACGTGCTGATCTTAATCGTGAGCTTGATCCAAAATATTACAAGCGCTTTAACAAAGCTGCCTCAGCTGAACAGCTGGCTGAATTTGATACGGTTGCTGAATTATTGCTTACAGGTACGGCACTTACTACAGAAATACGTCACAACAATAATAAGAATAGTCGAAATATATTTAGTGGTGCACGTTGGTCTAATGATGCCCTAGATAAATTGAGTGTGATTTATAAATCTGTCCGCGGTAGATCAGGGTTTAATGCTGAACAAAAGGGTGTATTAGACCGATTACGTCAATACATGAATACCTATGCCCAACGGCTCAAACTATTGGCAGAAGCTCAAAATGGTACAGAGAAAGCGAAAATGATACCGACAGATTTTGCTATGAACGCAAAAGAGTTAGATCAGGGACGCGGTACAGATTATTGGATTACAACTCCTGAAATGACAGCACGTGCATTCCAGGGGTATGTAGAAGATAAAATTTCTCAAAATAGTGGCTACAGTCCGTTTCTGAATTTTGGCCCTGAAAGTGCTGCGATTTTTACCCCATGGGGTTTTAAGCGACCATTTCCTACTGGTACAGAACGAAAAGCGATAAATGAAAAATTTGATGTGTTGGTGAAGTCTTTAAAGACAGAACAAACAGAGTCAGGAACTAAGCTTTATAACCGTAATAAATTAAAGCCAGATGATGAGCGTACAGGCACATCACCAATGGATACCACATTCAAACCATTATCTGTGGTCACTGGTACCCGACGTGTCCTTTCTATTCTTCATCATCTCAAATTGTCCGCTACACAAGATGCGTCTACGGGGCGGCTCTTTGTCTGGAATCGGCAAGGGGTCGGGGTCGATAAAGTCAAAGGTTTGGATAGCCATAGCTTTACGATTCAGGTTGTCGAGTCGTTTGATGGCTTGCCGTCTGCGATACAACAAGATGCAACCTACCAAGATGAGAATGGCAATACACAAAATTATGATGTAAGCGGTGTTTGGCATAATGGCACGCTCTATGTAGTTGCCGATCAAGTGTATGGAGATAGCGGAAAACAGCTTACTACATTTGATGCGTATGAGGAATTGTTAGTACACGAAATCATCGGCCATTTTGGTATTCAGCAGATATTCGGCAAACAATATAAGACTAAGCTACAGCAGTTGTTTAATGCGCTTGGTGGTATCGACGGCATTCGTAAAATTGCTAAAGATAATGGCGTGGATATGCAGCAATATGAAGGTGCCTATATCCAACCTTATACTCAGGCTGCCAAAGAGGAAATTTATACTGAAGCTGACGTGCAGCAAGCCTTAGTTGGTGAGTTGTTTGCTTTTATTGCTCAAAATGCAAAGTCTCAACCTTTTTTGAGACAAAAATTAAAAGAAGTCGTTGGATATATACGTCAATGGTTCCGTGAACGTGGCTTTAATAATTTCCTTTCACGCTATAACGATAGCGATTTGATGATGTTTCTTGCTGAAGCACGTAAAGCCGTTGTTGATAAACGATATTTTGGTAAGTATGAAAGCAGCACAATATCGAAAAATAACAACGATAAATTATTTAGTCGTAGGGAATCTACAAATCGTACCGATACATCGGCAAAACAGGTGTGGGATAAGCTTATTGAGCGTTTTGGTGCCAGTACAATAAATCAATTAGAAAAGCAGGGAAAATTAAATATCCTGGATACTTATTCCGAAGCAGGTATCGAAGGGTTTTACGAGAAAGGCCAAGTCACCTTAATTGCCGATGCTTTAACGGATGAAACTATTGTTCCAACATTCCTGCATGAGTTGGGTGGTCATGGTGGTTTTCAGAATATGATGACACCAAAACAGTATCAGGATTTAATGCGTCAGTTTGATCGACTAATTTCCCAGAACAATCCAATTGCTTTAGAGGCAAAGCGTCTTGCAGAACGTGAAACGAACTCAGATATTCAGCAACTAGAAATGCTGCCATACCTTTTAACTTTGGCATCTAATACACAAGTTAAAAATGCAATTCACAAAGGGAATGTTAAACGTCTGATTGATGAGCTTATCTCTCAAGTTAAAGCTTGGCTTTATGACCGTTTAGGGGTGAATTTGAACCTTAGCCCGAATGATATGGTTGCTTTAGCAGAGAGAATGATTGGTAAAGCAGCAAATAGTAATCAGGGTTCTCAACGTTTACATAGCCGCAGCACAAATTATAATGATATTACTAATCGCATTACGGATGGTTTAAAGCAATTACCAAAGGTTGAAAGTTTGATTAACAACAAGAAGGTTGATTGGTTACCACTAGGTTTGCAATTTTTGAGTCGTAGACATTTAACTGAAATCTATCACAAAATTTTACCACCATTAACTAAGTACAATGAATTAGCAGCACAAATGGATGCTGATAAAAATGATATTGCTGCTGAGGCGGATAATATTGTACGTGAGTGGTCTAAATTAAAGGATGAAGAAGCTTTAGCAAATGTAATGCATGATGCAACTTTAGCTCAAATTGACCCTGCTAAACCATACCAACAGGGCGATAATAAAGTTAAATATCAACAATTACTTCATGCGTATAATAATTTATCCCCTGAAGCTCAAGCAATGTATAAAAAGGCTCGAAATGCCTATAGTGGGCATTATGCCAAAGTTCGTGAAGCGATTAGAGAACGCATTTTACGCTCAAGTTTAAGTAATCAGAAAAAAACTGATCTGTTAAAGAAAATTGAAGGTTCCTTTGGTCAAATTAAAGGTGTGTATTTCCCGCTGTCACGTTTTGGGCGTTATGTGATTGTAGTGCGAAATAAAAATGGTGATGCGGTAAGTGTGAGTCGGGCTGAAACGATGGGAGAAGCCAACTCTGTACGTGCTGATTTAATCAAGCAATACCCATTGTTTAAAGTTGAAGATGTGAAGCAGGATAAAGAATTCAATGCTGCCGAAGATGGTGTTAGCCGTGGCTTTATGTCTAGCTTATTTGAGGAGGTTGGTAACTTAGGTTTAGATACCAAGGCACAGGCTGATTTTGAAGACACGTTGAGTCAATTATATTTAAGCTCTTTACCTGACTTATCTTGGGCAAAACATGGCATTCACCGCAAAGGTACAGCGGGATTTAGCAATGATGCTAGACGTGCTTTTGCGCAAAATATGTTTAGTGGTGCAAATTATCTTGGCAAATTGCGTTATGGCGATCAATTGGCTGAACAGCTTAATGAAATGCAGAAACATGCTGATGAGCAATCTGAAAATGTTGTTGGATATGATCAGCGATCAGCGCAAAGTGTTATCGATGAAATGAAGAAGCGCCATCAAAATTTGATGAATCCTAAAGGGTCTCCAATATCAAGTTTTTTAACCAGTGTAGGCTTTATGTATTATTTGGGCTTATCGCCTGCAGCTGCAATTGTGAACTTGTCGCAGACTGCATTGGTGGCATATCCGATCATGGGTGCAAAATGGGGTTTTGATAAAGCAGGCAAAGAGTTACTAAAAGCATCACGAGATTTTGCTAAGGGTGTTGAGTTTAAGGTTCCTGATTTTTCTAGTCCAGAGAGTTTTAAAAATAGTATCGGTGATGTTTATAGTCCAAATATTGATAAAGTTATTAAAGGACTTGAGTTGGATGCCTACAATAAGGCGGTATCTCGTGGTGTAATTGATGTGACACAAGCACATGATCTTGCTGGTATTGCTCAGGGTGAAGATAGTAAGGTGATGTGGTATTTCCGTCCTGCAATGCGTTTGGCAAGTGGCATGTTTCATCATGCCGAACGATTTAACCGTGAAGTCACTTTTATTGCTGCCTATCGTTTGGCAACTCAATCTGGTGAAAATCACGATACTGCTTTTGAGCAGGCGATGGATGCAGTATATAAAGGTCATTTTGATTACTCGGCAGGGAATCGGGCAAGGTTTATGCAGGGTAATGTTGCTAAAGTCCTTCTTTTATTTAAGCAGTATGCACAAAATATGCTGTATACCTTAGTTCGCAATGCTCACCAGTCTCTATATGCACTTGATCCTGCGGATAGAAAAGAAGCGCAACGTGCTTTGGCTGGTATTTTAGGGATGCACGCACTAGCTGCAGGTGCAATTGGTCTGCCGATTACAGGCATGTTAGCTACAGCATCTATATTGATTGCTAAGAAAAGCAAACTTGGAGCTGCCGCCTTTGGAGCAGCGGCACTTGCTGCATTCTTTGGAGCTGCTGATGGTGATGACGAAGATCCTTATGAATTAGAAAATGTAATTCGTAACTGGTTGGCAGATATCAATCCTACATTTGCTGATCTGGTATTTGGTGGTGTGCCACGGGTACTTACACCTGTAGACTTATCAGGTCGTGTGGGCTTAAATAACCTAATTATTCCTGACGTACAGGAAGGACTTGAAGGTGCAGATTGGGCAACTGCAATGCAGTCTGCATTACTTGGGCCAGTCGTTGGCATTAGTACAAGCACCGTAAAAGGTTTGCAGCAAATTCAAGATGGTGATTATGGCCGTGGTATTGAAACCATGTTACCTATTGTGTTGAAAAATGCGATGAAGTCTTATCGTTACGGTACTGACGGTGTACTCACTAAGAACAATGATGTAATTCACCCTGAGGATGTGACAGGGGTTGAGTTATTTTCTCAAGCGATTGGTTTCTCGCCTGCATCGGTCAGAACCTCATATGAGGGGCGGTCTGCGATTTATCAATACAAAACTAAGCTGGAAGATCATCGTCGCGGACTTATGCATAAATGGGTTGTTGCTCGGCAGAATGATGATAGTGATGGCATGAATAAAGTATGGACTGAAATTTTGGAATTTAATGCAAAAACTGCCGAGAAAAGTAAGCGTCCGCTGAACCCCATGCCTATTTTTTAATTCGGTTCAGGTTTCCAGCGGTGTGGTAGCAATTCTTCAATCTGAGTCACTTTATGTGTCGGCAACCTTTTCAGCACATCACTTAAATAGGCATACGGATCCAAGCCATTCAGCTTTGCTGACTGGATTAAAGTCATGATATTCGCCGCTCGCTGGCCGCTGCGCAGCGAGCCAGCAAACAGCCAGTTCTTGCGCCCTAAGGCCCAAGGTCGCATTTGATTGTCGGGTAGTCAGACGCAGTTACCTACGTCCAACCCCCTAAGAACCGTGCATGCGAGTTTCCCAGCACA
>NZ_NOZT01000061.1:0-16100 GCF_002412355.1 Acinetobacter sp. YT-02 | reverse complement strand
GGTTGTGTCGTAACTTTCTAAATGGCTCTAACTACCTTTTTTTCAAGGGCTTTTCTTATCCGTAATTCGGGTTATATAAGGAAAAATAAGCGTGTAATTAATGCTTATATTTTGCTGTCTGATCTCATTTGAAAGAGTTTACATATCTGTCCAAAAGAAACGATAAATCAGTATGAAGTCGCTGATATTTTACGACTTCATACTAATTGCAGATTAGTCTTCCAAAACTTCTTCTAGCAACTCCTCACTCGGGGCAAAGTAATATGCACCATCCAAGGCGGTGACGAAATGCAATAAACGATCGTGGATGCCATCACCTGAAGTACCAAACATACGTTCTAACATGGCATCAATAATGCTCAAATCTTTGGTATAGGCAATAAAGAATAAACCCTGATCGCCTTTGCCATCACCATAAGGTAAAGAATGGCGCAAAATTTCCATTTCATCGCCTGCATCATCTTCAACGACAGTACGTGAAACGTGCGAATTTTCAGGTTGTACATCTTCATCTAATTCAATCGATTCAAGTTTGGTGCGTCCAATCACGTGTTCTTGGGCATCGACTTTGAGCTTTTTCCATTTTTCTAAATCGTGACAATAGCGCTGTGCAAAAATAAAAGAACCATCGGCAAACACGCCTGCATCTTCCCCTAAAAGTGCAACTTCGGCACGATCATCTGGAAATTGTGGGTTTTCGGTACCATCAATAAATCCCGTCATGTCGCGTCCATCAAAATAACGGAAACAGACCCGTTCATCCAACACTTCAATTTTGTCTTGGATCCCCTCAAAAAAGGCCTGACTGAGCGCAAAGCAAATATCTGAACGGGCACTCGCGAGATGAATAATCACATCGGCAGGCACGACAGGCATTGGGTACGCCCCTTGAATCGGTTGTAATTGTTTAAAACCATCTGGAGATTGCTCATAGAGTTGTGCCCAAAGTTCAGGACCAAAAGCAACGCCAGTTTTAATTTGGGCATGTGGATGTTGGGTAATCAAACGATCCCGTGTGCTAAACAAGTCAGCCAATTTTTCTTTTAACTCAGTAATGCTTAAGTCTTTTAAACGAAGTACAAGAAAGCGAGCATGATCTGAAGGTAGTGGCAAAATTACAGATTGGGCAGTCATGTATAGCTCCTGAAAATTTGTTGTTTTCTATAAAGTTGACTTTATTGTGCCTGATTGTATGTAGGCTTAATAGCCTCAACCCGATTTTTATTCCACGTTTTTAGTCATGAGATTAAGTGAAATATCATATAATGCACTGTCTTGTGAAAAGCGGCGATATATGTCTTATCAAGTTTGGATTGCGTTTATGTTGGCCTGTTGGGTGATTAGTGTTTCACCTGGCGCGGGTGCAATAGCATCTATGTCGAGTGGTTTGAATTATGGTTTTCGACATGGTTATTGGAATGCGATTGGTCTACAACTGGCCTTATTATTGCAAATCGCGATTGTAGCTGCAGGGGCAGGAGTATTATTTGCGACAACGCCTTGGGCATTTCTGATTGTGAAATGGTTTGGTGTGGCGTATTTGTTATATTTGGCGTATTTGCAATGGGCAGCGCCTACACAGTCGATTGAAATTCAGCATGAGCTGACGCGAAAATCTGCTGGAAAATTGGTGATGTACGGATTTCTGGTCAATATGAGCAATCCCAAAGCAATTGTGTTTTTATTGGCAGTTTTACCGCAATTTTTAGATTTATCTAAACCACAATGGACGCAATATGCAATTATGGCGTTGACCATGATTAGTATTGATTTGATTGTGATGGCGGGCTATACGGGCTTGGCTGCTAAAGTTTTACGTTTGTTAAGATCACCGAAGCAGCAAAAAGTCATGAATCGTACTTTTGCTGCATTGTTTGCAGGCGCTGCTTTTTTGTTGAGTTTGGTGCATCAGTAATGCCTTCAATTACACAAAAGTGTATGCTGTAATTATAAAAAATAGATTGTGATATACGTTGAAAATTAAAGGTATTCCGCGAGCACGTTATTGGCAACATTGGTGGATTTGCATGTTGCTTTTGAGTTTTTCAACTTTAATTGCAATTGGATTAGCGATTCACTTTTCAATAGATCGCGTGTTTTGGCCAATTGCTTTGATGGTGCATTTGAGTATCAATTTGATTTTTTCTTTTGTATTTGCCGCTTTGCAAACTTATTTTAAACATACAGTGTGGCAAAGTGTGGTGTTGATTAATATCACAGCTGTGTTGTTGATTGCCATTCATGCAATGTTTTATCTACAAACAATAGATTGGAATGCTGTTTCAGAAGGTCAGCAGCAATTGAGTCTCTTACAGCAAGTGATTCACAGTGATATGGCACTGTGGATAGTGTACATGCTGCCACTTTTGGTCGTAATGCTCATTGCTGCAATAAAAAAATATAGATACTCATGAACGAAAAACTAAGCCATCATTCTGACTTTTTGCACGCTAAAAATTACTGCAAAAATGATCGCCATAGTCATCACAATGCTTAAACCTGTTGAAATGTTTAAGCCTGCACTTGACCATAAACCTACGCTGACTGCAATTTGCGCCACAATAAACGCCCAAATCACCATTTGTTTAGGCGAGTGAGCCAATAAACGTGCGGTTAAGGCAGGAATCACCAACAATGCACCCATCAATAAAGAGCCGACTGCACGTAAAGCCAATACTGTAAATAATGCCAATAACAACATAAAAATCAGACGTTGCCATTGTGCATTCACACCTTCACTGACTGCAATGTCAGGGTCAATTGCAATTTGAATTTGAGCCTGCCAAAACTTATAGAGTACCGCTAAGGCTGCAATAATGACCAAAGCAAATACGGGTAAATCTGCCCATGAAATGGTGAGTAAATCGCCAAATAAATAGCTCAGCAACTCAGGACGCAAACTCGGAATATGTTGAATAAAGAGCAAACCTGAACAGAGCAAGGTCGCAGAGCAGAGCGCCAATAATGCATCATTCGGCAACCGTGGATCATGTAAAATCCACAAAACACCCACCAATAATAATGCCAAGAATGTCACGCCCATCCACAGAGGTAAACTTAACGCGCCTGCAATTGCCACACCCAATAAAGTGCCATGCGCCATCGTATCGGCAAAAAAGGACATGCGTCGCCACAGCATTAAACAGCCAAGTGGGGCGGTCAAAAATACCAATAAACTGCCCATGATCCATGCAGGTAACAGCAATTGTAGCCAATCCATCATGGGTTAAGCTTCCGGTTCAGGGTGAATATGAGGACGTGAATCATGCTGACAAGGCTCGGCATGATCGCCATGGGCGCAGTGTTCATGGTGATGTTGATAAAACACCCGATTGGTTCCAAAAATAGCTTGGTATTCAGGATGTTGCTGTACATTTTCGGGCAAACCGCTACAGCAAATGTGTTTATTTAAACATACCACACGATGCGTACCTTGCATGACCCATTGCAAATCATGCGACACCATCAACACCGCACAGCCATATTTGCTCGGTAAGTTGCGCACATAGTCATACAGTTCAGCTTCGGACTGAATATCTAGTCCTTGCATCGGCTCATCCAGTACCAAAACATCAGGTTGACGTAATAAGGCGCGTGCCAATAGCACCCGTTGCCGCTCACCACCAGACAGTTGTTGTACTTTTGAATCTTGCAGTTTGGCAATGCCAGTATCGCGGATAATTTCTGCTTTAATTGCGTCTGGGCATTTTTCTAAAGCCAGTAAATCTTTCACTCTTAAAGGCAAGCTGTGTGAAGGATTAAACTTTTGCGGCACATAAGAAAAGGTCAATTTGCGAGCATTTACGAGCTTACCTGCATTTGGTTTGACAATGCCAAGCAAGACTTTAATTAGAGTCGATTTTCCTGCGCCATTGGGGCCAATTAGCGTGACAATTTCATGTGCATGCAATTCAAAATCGACATTTTTTAAAATATCGCGCTCATCTATTCGCACCTGAATATTGTGCAAGGCGATGAGCGGTGCAGTGGTTATTTGCTGTTGCACTGCTGACATTTTCCAGAAATCTCAATAATGCTGTGATGCGGGCTAAAGCGGTCAGAGGCTGCCAACTGATCTAATTGCTCTAATAAACCTTGCGCTGAAGCTTCTTTAACGACTTTACATTCAGTACAGATCAAAAAAGCCGCTTGGTGTCCTTCACGTGGATGACAGCAAGGAATATAGGCATTGATTGAAGTCAAACGGTGAATTAGTCCTTTTTCCAGTAAAAAATCCAAAGTACGGTACACCGTTGGCGGTGCTGCAGGACGATCAGACTCACTTTTAATTTTCGCCAATAAATCATAAGCACCCATTGGTGCAGATGCCTTGAGAATGAGTTCCAACACTTCTTTACGTAGCGGTGTTAAACGAGCACCTGTTGCCGCACATAAACTTTCAGCTTCGGCAAGACGTTGATCGACATTGTGATGGTCGTGAACGCCATGTAATGCATTGTGATGCTCGTGCGAACATAAGCTCATAGCCACCCCAGTTGAACTTTAAAAGAAAAACGACAGTAAATCTTAGCATGAAGCGTTATCAGTTTCGATTATACGTAGGTATTTTTATAAATTTGTTATATTATAACGTTTATCGATTTTTCGTGATATGCCGCAATGTTTCGTTTATTTAGTTTCTGTTTCTTAGCGTTATGCAGTACTGTCAGCATGGCGCAGGCTTTGGTGGTGTCTACGCATCCTATCTATTTGATTGCCCAAAAAGTCACGCAAAATATCGAAACACCCACTTTATTACTGGCAGATCAAACAGGGCATGATGTATCGCTCACGCCTGCACATCGTAAAATCATCCAAGATGCGGGTTTAATTATTTGGCTAGGTAAGGCGCATGAAGCACCGCTAGAACGTGTATTACATCAAAATCCTAAAGCGATTGCTTTATTAGATACGGGCATTATGAAAACTTTGCCGCAGCGTTCAGAACGTGGTGCAGCATTAAAAAATACAGTAGACAGCCATGTCTGGCTAGACCCAAACAATGCGGTGCGTATCGGCTTCTTTATTGCCGCGTTACGTTCTCAGCAAATGCCTGAACATCGCGATGGATACTGGAACAACGCACGTGCCTTCGCACAGAGTTTATTCAAAAGTGCAAGTCAATTTCAGACTCAAACTGCAGCACAGCCATATTGGGCCTATCACGATGCCTATCAATACTTAGAACGTGCCTTAAATTTAGAATTTTCAGGGTCGATGACCAACGATCCGCATATTGCGCCAACAGTCGCACAAATTAAATATTTGAACGATCACCGCCCAAATCCAAAAATGTGCCTGCTTGCAGAAGGTCATGCCAGTAAAAATCAGTATATGAAATTGAATCCAATTGTGTTTCAAAAGGTCGATGAAAGCATGCGCGGCGCAGATGATTTTGTGCAAGCGTGGCAGCAATTAGCCAAGCAAACCAAGGCTTGTGTATTAAATGCACGAAAATGATGCGTTTTTTAAGCAAATTTGAAATATGACAATTCCGAGACAAACATGCAAAAAAACACGACTAAGGTCGGGAAACGATTGCATGTTCAGGGGGCTAACTCTATAATGCCTGCGATAAAAAACGATCATCAGTTGAACTTGTCAAGCATTAATGCTGTGAGTGGATAAAAAAATGAGCCGAACTAGTCGCTTGATTGACCGACGATTAGCTAAAGCTTTGGTCTTCTTACAAGCATTCATGATTCCAGTTTCAGCCCTGATAGCGTGGGTCTTGAAAGACTCAACGGCTGCCTTAAGCGCTGCACTTGGTGCTAGTGTTTGTTGGTTGGCAAGTTGTTATTTTTCATGGCAGTCGTTTCGAGCAGCAGGTGCACGAGCGTCCAGACAGGTTCTTTCGAACATGTATAGAGGAATGCTCGGTAAGTTTGCAATCGTGATCGTAGGATTCATTTTAATTTTAAGCAATGTACAGCCGTTATCCCCGGTGGCATTGTTTTGTGGTTTTATGCTCGTTCAAAGCATGTCGTGGGTTGCGCCATTTTGGGTGTCACGATTACAAAAACGAGTCTAAACGCAGCAAAAATTGAAAAGTTTTTCAGGAATAGGCGAGATATCAAGCAGCACGCGATGTTCGTTTGTTCTATTAGTTTTTTTACATTGACCAGGTGTGATTTATGGCTGCTGAAGAACATGCCCTTACTTCGACCGAGTATATCAAGCATCACTTGACCAATATGACCTATGGCAAAATGCCAGACGGTTCATGGAAGTTGGCTGAGTCTGCTGAAGAAGCTCAACAGATGGGGTTCACTGCTATTCACTTGGATTCAATGGGTTGGTCTATCGGACTTGGTCTGATCTTCTGTTTATTGTTCTGGATTGTTGCGAAAGCTGCAAATTCAGGCGTGCCTGGTAAATTCCAGTCAGTAATTGAAGTGATTATCGAGTTTGTGGATTCAAGTGTACGTGATACCTTCCATGGGAAGTCTCGATTAATTGCACCCTTAGCATTAACCATTTTCGTGTGGATTTTCCTCATGAACTTGATGGATTTAATCCCTGTTGACTTTATTCCTTATGTAGCTCAACAGGCGATTGCATCTATGCTGGGTGTGGACCCTCATCAAGTTTACTTTAAAATTGTTCCGACTACAGATCCAAACATTACCTTAGGTATGTCTATTTCTGTATTCTTCTTAATTATTTTCTATAGTATTCGTGAGAAAGGTGTTGGCGGCTTCGTTGGTGAGTTGGCACTTAACCCATTCAACCCAAGTAATCCAGTTGCTAAAGTGCTTTTAATTCCATTCAACTTATTGTTGGAATTGACTACTTTCTTGGCGCGACCAGTTTCATTGGCTCTACGACTGTTCGGTAACATGTATGCGGGTGAGTTAATCTTCATTCTTATCGCGTTATTACCGTTCTGGATCCAGTGGGCATTGTCTGTGCCTTGGGCGATTTTCCACATTTTGATTATTACGCTACAAGCATTCATTTTCATGATGTTGACTATCGTGTACATGAGCATGGCAAGCGAAAAGCATTAATGGTATGGCCTAACTGTCATCGGGCGGTTGGGCACACAATTTTTTAACTTAATTTGGTATAAAACCTAACCTCTGAGGAATTATCATGGAACTCACTTTAGGTCTAGTTGCAATTGCATCTGCTATCTTGATCGCTTTCGGTGCTTTAGGTACTGCGATTGGTTTTGGTCTTTTAGGCGGTCGCTTCCTTGAAGCTGTTGCTCGTCAACCAGAATTGGCTCCACAACTTCAAACTCGTATGTTCTTAATCGCAGGTCTTCTTGATGCTGTGCCTATGATCGGTGTTGGTATTGGCTTGTTCTTCATCTTCGCTAATCCATTTGTAGGTTAATCAGCTTAATTCCGAAATTCACTATTTGAGGAATTTGCAATGAATATCAACCTCACATTGTTTGGCCAAGCGATTGCATTTGCGATTTTCGTCGCATTCTGCATGAAGTTTGTATGGCCACCACTAATCAATGCGATTAGTGAGCGTCAGCGTCGTATTGCTGACGGCTTAAATGCAGCTGAGAAAGCCAAAGCTGATCTTGCCGATGCGCAAGCTCAAGTGAAAGCTGAATTAGATGCAGCTAAAGCACAAGCGGCTCAATTGATCGAACAAGCGAATCGTCGTGCAGCACAATTGGTAGAAGAAGCGCGTACCCAAGCATCTGCTGAAGGTGAGCGTATTCGTCAACAAGCGAAAGAAGCTGTTGATACAGAAATCAATTCTGCTCGCGAAGAATTACGTCAACAAGTAGCTGCGCTTGCAGTAACTGGTGCAGAGAAAATTCTTAGCCAGCAAGTTGACGCAGAAGCTCACAATGCCATGCTGACTCAGCTGGCTGCTAAACTTTAAGAGAGAGGCAGATTATGGCTGAACTCTTGACGTTGGCACGCCCATACGCTAAAGCAGCATTTGCTTACGCTTCTGAGCAAGGTGCAACTGACAATTGGTCAACAGCACTTAACTTGCTCAGTGCTGCGGTGCAAGACGAAGCATTTTCAGCTTACTTAAATCGCCCTGAGCTTACGCCTGCTGAGCAGGTGAGTATTTTTGCCAAAGTTTTAGGTGAAGACCAAACTGCAGCAGTGTCAAACTTTTTGACATTGCTTGCTGAAAACAACCGTTTGGCTTTGCTTCCTGAAATTCAAGCAGAATACGAACAGCTCAAATCACAGAATAACAATACTGTGGATGTTGTGATTGAATCAGCATTCCCATTGACTTCTGTACAAGAACAAATTCTTGCTCAAGCGTTAGAAAAACGTTTAGCTGCGGCAGTAAATGTTTCTGTAGAAGTGAACCCAGCGTTAATTGCGGGTGTAGTTATTCGTGCAGGCGACCAAGTGATAGATGATTCTGCGCTTAACAAGCTTGAAAAAATGCGGACACGTCTTTTAGCTTAATTGCGAAGACTGAACTAATAAAAGATTGAGGTATAGCGCAATGCAACAACTGAATCCATCCGAGATCAGTGCGCTCATTAAACAGCGTATCGGCGATCTGGACACCAGCGCGACCGCTAAAAACGAAGGTACCATTGTTATGGTATCCGACGGTATTGTGCGCATTCACGGCCTTGCTGATGCAATGTACGGTGAAATGATCGAATTCGACGGCGGCTTATTTGGTATGGCACTGAACCTAGAACAGGATTCAGTGGGCGTCGTTGTTTTAGGTAACTACTTAAGCCTTCAAGAAGGTCAAAAAGCACGTTGCACAGGTCGTGTATTAGAAGTTCCGGTTGGTCCAGAACTTTTAGGCCGTGTGGTAGATGCTTTGGGTAACCCAATTGATGGTAAAGGCCCTATTGATGCAAAATTAACTGATGCTGTAGAAAAAGTAGCACCAGGCGTAATTTGGCGTCAATCAGTGGATCAACCTGTTCAAACTGGTTATAAATCAGTTGATACCATGATCCCTGTAGGCCGTGGTCAACGTGAGTTGATCATTGGTGACCGTCAAACTGGTAAAACAGCAATGGCGATCGATGCGATCATCGCTCAGAAAAACTCTGGCATTAAGTGTGTATACGTAGCAATTGGTCAAAAACAATCGACTATCGCAAACGTAGTACGCAAGCTAGAAGAAACTGGCGCTATGGCGTATACAACTGTTGTTGCAGCAGCAGCGGCAGATCCAGCAGCAATGTTGTATCTTGCTCCGTACTCTGGCTGTACAATGGGTGAATACTTCCGTGACCGTGGTGAAGACGCGCTTATCATTTATGATGACTTGTCTAAGCAAGCTGTTGCGTATCGTCAAATTTCATTGCTTTTACGTCGTCCACCAGGTCGTGAAGCGTATCCAGGTGACGTGTTCTATCTACACTCGCGTCTACTTGAGCGTGCTTCTCGTGTATCTGCTGACTATGTTGAGAAATTCACTAACGGTGAAGTTAAAGGTCAAACTGGTTCTTTAACTGCATTGCCGATTATTGAAACTCAAGCAGGTGACGTATCTGCATTCGTACCAACCAACGTAATTTCGATTACAGATGGTCAGATCTTCTTAGAAACATCATTATTCAACGCGGGTATTCGTCCTGCTGTGAACGCGGGTATTTCTGTATCGCGTGTTGGTGGTTCTGCTCAAACTAAGATCATCAAAAAATTGTCTGGTGGTATCCGTACCGCTTTGGCGCAATACCGTGAATTGGCAGCGTTTGCTCAGTTCGCTTCTGACCTTGACGAAGCAACTCGTAAGCAACTTGAACATGGTCAACGTGTAACTGAGTTAATGAAGCAGAAACAATATGCGCCATACTCAATTGCTGACCAAGCTGTTTCAGTTTATGCATCTAACGAAGGCTATATGGCTGACGTAGAAGTGAAGAAAATCGTAGACTTTGATGCTGCGTTAATCTCTTACTTCCGTTCAGAACATGCTGCGTTAATGCAACAAATCGATGAAACTGGTGATTTCAACAAAGACATCGAAGCTGCAATCAAAGCAGGTATTGAAAGCTTTAAAGCGACTCAAACTTACTAATTTAGCATTGGCTAGTTAGGGGTTTGGTTCACGGAATCAACCTTCGGAAGCCTGAAAGGGCTTTCGAATACTAGGTTAAGCGTATGGCAAATTTAAAAGAAATTCGCGCCAAAGTTGCTAGTATCAAGAGCACGCAAAAGATTACTCGCGCGATGCAAATGGTTGCTGCTTCTAAGATGCGTCGTGCGCAAGAGCGCATGGCTCAAGGCCGTCCGTATGCCGAAAATATGCACCGTGTAATTGCTCATTTGGTACAGGCGAACCCTGAATACAAACACCGTTATATGATCGAACGCCCTGTAAAACGCGTGGGTTATATCATTGTGTCTTCAGATCGTGGTTTGGCAGGTGGCTTGAACATTAACTTGTTCAAGAAAGTTGTAAAGCATGTACAGCAACAACAAGAGCAGTCAATTGAAGTTCAGTTTGCTTTAATTGGTCAAAAAGCGGTTTCGTTTTTTAAAAACTACGGCGGTAAAGTGCTTGGTGCAACTACAAACGTAGGTGATGCGCCAAGTCTTGAACAGTTATCTGGTTCTGTGCAAGTGATGTTAGATGCGTACGATAAAGGCGAGTTAGATCGCATTTACCTCGTATCGAATGGCTTTGTAAATGCCATGACTCAAGATCAGAAAATCGAACAACTTGTTCCTTTAGCAGCTGCTGAAGAAAACAAGACTCTTAACCGTCAATACGGTTGGGACTATATCTATGAACCAGAAGCTGAAGAGCTGTTAAATGGTTTATTGGTTCGTTACATCGAGTCTATGGTTTATCAAGGTGTGATTGAAAACATCGCATGTGAACAGTCTGCGCGTATGGTTGCAATGAAAGCTGCAACAGATAACGCAGGTGAACTGATCAAGAGCCTACAACTTATTTATAACAAGCTGCGTCAAGCCGCGATTACTCAGGAAATTTCTGAAATCGTTGGTGGTGCCGCTGCCGTTTAACATTATTAGTTTGAATTGAGGAGACAGCAATGAGTGGCGGTCGTATCATTCAGATCATCGGCGCGGTTATCGACGTCGAGTTTGAACGCAACAGCGTTCCTAAGATCTATGACGCTCTCCAAGTTGACGGTACTGAAACTACATTAGAAGTTCAGCAACAACTTGGTGATGGCGTAGTTCGTACTATTGCAATGGGTTCTACTGAAGGCCTTAAGCGTGGTTTGAACGTAACTAACACTAACGCTCCAATCTCTGTACCAGTAGGTACAGCGACTCTTGGTCGTATCATGGACGTTCTTGGTCGCCCTATCGACGAAGCTGGTCCAGTTGCAACTGAAGAGCGTTTACCAATTCACCGTCAAGCGCCTTCTTATGCAGAACAAGCGGCTTCTACTGACCTTTTAGAAACTGGTATTAAAGTCATTGACTTACTTTGCCCGTTCGCGAAAGGTGGTAAAGTTGGTCTGTTCGGTGGTGCGGGTGTTGGTAAAACCGTAAATATGATGGAGTTGATCAACAACATCGCTAAAGCGCACTCAGGTTTATCTGTATTCGCTGGTGTTGGTGAGCGTACTCGTGAAGGTAACGACTTCTATCACGAAATGAAAGACTCTAACGTTCTTGACAAAGTAGCAATGGTCTACGGTCAGATGAACGAGCCGCCTGGTAACCGTTTACGCGTAGCGTTAACTGGTTTGACTATGGCTGAGTACTTCCGTGATCAAAAAGATGAGAACGGTAAAGGTCGTGACGTATTATTGTTCGTAGACAACATCTACCGTTATACACTAGCAGGTACTGAAGTATCAGCACTTCTAGGTCGTATGCCATCTGCAGTAGGTTATCAGCCTACACTTGCAGAAGAGATGGGTGTTCTTCAAGAACGTATTACTTCAACTAAGTCTGGTTCGATTACATCTATTCAAGCTGTATACGTACCTGCCGATGACTTGACTGACCCATCACCTGCTACAACGTTCGCGCACTTAGACGCAACTGTAGTATTGAGCCGTGATATTGCATCTCAAGGTATTTACCCTGCGATCGATCCACTAGACTCAACTTCACGTCAGTTAGATCCATTAGTTGTTGGTACTGAGCATTACGAAATTGCTCGTTCAGTTCAAAACGTTCTTCAACGTTATAAAGAATTGAAAGACATTATCGCAATTCTTGGTATGGACGAATTGTCAGAAGAAGACAAACTTACTGTATACCGTGCACGTAAGATCCAACGTTTCTTCTCTCAACCGTTCCACGTAGCTGAAGTATTTACTGGCGCGCCTGGTAAACTTGTACCGCTTAAAGATACAATTCGTGGCTTTAAAGGTCTTCTAGCTGGTGAATACGATCATATCCCAGAACAAGCGTTCTATATGGTTGGTGGTATTGACGAAGTGATTGCTAAAGCCGAGAAACTTTAATTAGCAGCTCTAATTTAGGAGATTCTCATGGCGACTATGCAATGTGATGTTGTAAGTGTAAAAGAGTCTTTGTACTCGGGCACTGTGACTATGCTAATTGCAAAAGGTGCTGGCGGTGAACTCGGTATTATGCCGGGTCACGCACCACTGGTAACTTTGCTTCAGCCGGGTGCAATCCGCGTTCTGCTGGAAAATGGTACAGAAGAATTAATCTATGTATCTGGTGGCGTTCTAGAAGTTCAACCGCATGTTGTTACGATTCTTGCAGATACTGCAGTTCGTGCAGAAAACTTAGATGAAGCGGCAATTATTGAAGCGCGTAAACACGCTGAACAATTGTTGGCAAATCAAAAGAGCGATTTGGACTCTGCTGCTGCTTTGGCTGCTTTGGCAGAAACTGCTGCACAGTTGGAAACCATCCGCAAAATCAAAAACCGCGCACTTTAATTGTCGGTTTAAGATTGAAAGAAGCCACTCGAAAGAGTGGCTTTTTTTATACTGTTTATAATTGAAGTCTTATCTTTGCTTAGGATGCCATATTGGTGGTATCAGTAGGTTGATTCGATTCGCCCTGTAAAATCATCCCCGCCAGCTTTAGCATTTCAGCTTGAATACTCCCCATTTGCTGTTCCAGTTTTTTAAAGTCCACTTTGCTTAAATCGATTTGTCCATTTAAAAATGGTGAAGCCAAAACTTGCTGATTGGCAGCCAATAAGTTTTGACGGATGGTATCAATTTCCTGTGTTTTTAAGTCTAGGCTGCTTAGTGTTTGATTGAAGCCTTGTAACTGCTGTTGTAATTGAGTCGCTGCAATTTGTAATTGTTGTGGATCTTGCGCATCTACAGCGGTTTGCAATTCAGACTTGGTTTGATTCAGTTGTTCGACATATTGACCTGCTTTGAGCTGTAGATCAGCCACATCGCGCACAATATAGAACATATTGCCACTGCTTAATGGGGTACTAGTTGTATTTGCAGTGCTATTAGATGATACGTTTAAATCATCTTGATTAGTTGTTTGCGTTTGCGGCGTGTTCATTTGATCACAGGCGCTGAGTAGCAAGGCAGAACTCAATAGTGCAAACGGAAGTAGTGTCTTCGAAGATACATTTTTCATATTCATGTGATTTTTGGTACTCATTGAGAATGAATATAAAACGAAAATATGAATAAAAAACAGATTGTTGCAAAGCAATAACAAATCTTAATTTTTTTGTCTAAATCAAAAAAAATAGGAGTTTTAAAGAAACTCCTATGAATTACACTTCTTTCATAAAAGAAAAATGATCATAAGTAATGCGTCGAATTGATGTCGAATTGATATTGATAGTCCCTTCTCTTGCGCCATATATGGCTCAGGATGAGGAATATATTCCGCAAGAGGATGAGGGAGCTGAATTATTGATTTAAAGAGAATTTATGAAAGAACTCTTTAACTTGCTGAATAAAAAATTATTTAGCCAATTCAGCCTCAATCGCTTCTACAATGCGCGGGTCATCTGCGGTTAAATCTGGGGCAAAACGCGCCACCACTTCACCTTGTTTATTCACCAAAAACTTTTCAAAGTTCCACAATACTTCAGGTGGTTCATTTGGGGTTAAGCCGTAATCAACCAAATCTTTCCACCATGGGCCTTCACCAATACGTTCAGGAATTGCTTGCGTTAAAGCCGTGTAGAGAGGATGTTTTTCTGCACCCACGACTGGAATTTTAGCAAACAATGGAAAACTCACCTGATAATTCAGTGAGCAAAATTCCTGAATTTCTGTATCGCTGCCCGGTTCTTGTGCCAAGAAATCATTCGATGGAAAGGCTAAAATTTCTAAGCCTTGTGCCTGTTTTGCTGCGTAGAGTTGCTGTAAGCCTTCGTATTGCGGGGTTAAGCCACATTTTGATGCCACGTTCACGATCAACAACACTTTTCCTGCATATTGATTTAATGTGGTTTCCGTACCCTGATTGGTTTTTACTGCAATGTCATAAACTGAAGTGCGCATAGTTGCTTCCTAGAATCTGTATTTTACCGCTACTGTTGTAACTGTAATTTTTGGGTACAGCAAGTTTTATAGCAAAGAAATTTACGACACTGATGGAATCCCGCATAGCCGTGATATTGCGCAGAAAAATGTAATTCGTATCTGCATTTTATTTTATTGATGGATAAATCGAGCGAAAAGTGCCATAAATAGACACTGGGTTTTTAGCACTTTGCATCACAAGTCAGTTATAGAAAAGGGTTTCACAGCAGGTATGCTGTTTGGTACAACAAGGATGATGAATACATGATACGGTCAGATAAAGGCGTATTTTGGGCAATTTTATTGCCATTGATTGCGGTATTGATTTGGTCTTTAAATATTGCAGTAACGAGGTATGTGGCGGAGTATATTTCACCCGTCAGTATCAGTTTTTATCGCTGGTTGATTGCTTTTCTGATTTTAACCCCGTGGATATTGCCCAAAGTTTGGCAGCAGCGTGAGTTGATTCGTCCACATTTGAAACAGTTGGCAGTGCTTAGTGCTTTTGGTTTGGTGCTGTATCAAGGTCTAAGCTATACCGCAGCCAATTACACCACTGCAACCAATATGGGCATTATTAATGCGTTTATTCCCATGTTTACGGTTTTGGTTTCATTGCTGATCTTAAAAGACATTCCGACACGATTTGCGGTTTTGGGCTGCATTATTTCATTTTCGGGTTTGTTGTATGTGATTGCACAAGGAGATTTGCGTCAACTCAGTCAGCTGACAGGACATGCGGGCGATATGCTCATGGTTTTGGCGGTATTTTTTTACGCCTTTTATGGGGTGTTTTTAAAGAAATGGAATTTAAAATTGCCGCTCATGCTGAGTCTTTATGTGCAAATTATATTCGCCTTACTTTACCATCTGCCATTTATTTTGTGGTTCGGCTTGGATCATTTAAATAGCCAAAATGGTTTAAGTGTGCTGTATGCAGGTATATTTCCTTCAATTATTGCACCTTTGGTATGGATGTTGGCCGTTCAATATTTAGGGCCAAATCGCACCAGTATTTTTATGAATTTGATGCCTGTTTTCACGGCTATCATTGCATATTTTTGGTTGGCAGAAGTGTGGGGGAGTTATCACAGTATCGGTGGATTGATTATTTTAACGGGTATTGTGTTGGCACAAATGAAAGCACGCGTACACATTCAAGCAAAAAGTTGAGTTTAATTGGTGTTTTTTTGATCACATAAAGGTGTATTTAAAATGCCTTTTATTCAAAATTTATACAGTATTGAGTGTTATGAATTATGACAGTTTTTTTAATTTTTCTAAAATAATTGTAAAAATAGTAAGATAATTTAAATTGTTAAGAAAAAAAGATGAATCTTTCATTGAATATTTGTCTTGGATTAATAGGAAAAATCTATTTGTATAGTCGACTAAATTACTCCATAATTCACGTACCGAAAATGATCCACTGTATTCAATAATCAGTGAAATATCATTTGCAGCAAGATTTTCAAACCCTCTGGATGTGCTTTTATACACATCCTTTTTATGCTCAACCATCCCTATATGGTTGAGCTTTTTTTTATCCACTGGAGCGTAAAACCTCGTGGTTCAGCACGAGGATATAAGCGACTGGAGTAAACCATATGAACGACACGAAATGTCGTTTTAAATACTTGTACTATAGTCACTATTAAGAAAAATACTGTTAAAATAATTGGATGAAGACACTCAAATTACGCATAAAAGACAAACA
>NZ_NOZT01000060.1:0-19439 GCF_002412355.1 Acinetobacter sp. YT-02 | reverse complement strand
TATTCAATAGATGAACTGAATGAAATCGCAACCATTGCACTAGGTACCTAAAGATGTGTAGATACCTATGCCCTATGAGAGAGGGCGAGAGGGCTGGGGATGGATATTTAAGAACGTAAACTTTGAATTTCTTTTAAAATACAAGTCTTAACTTGATCGTTTTTTATTAAAGAAAACTCTAATGCGGGTGAATCACTTGATACGTCAACATTACCTTCATATGGAGAAATGATGAGTAACTTTTCATCAAAAAGCATAAAAAAGTTCCAATGAAATTTATTGCTGTGGACAATTTTGATTGTTCCTTTTTTATTTGATTTTCTATGGATACCATCTAATTTTGTTTTACAGTTATTAATTTTAGTTTTTATATCTATAGGGGATTTATTAAAACGGCTAGCTATAATTTTAAGATGCTCAGTATTATTTTCATCAGGAAGGATAAATTCTAATTCGCCTCCTTTTTTTAGGAAAGCTTCTAGAATTTTAGAATGACTTGATATCCAAGAATCAAAATAATGCGTGACGACGGTAACCTTTTTATGATTTTGAAATAAGAGTTTCCAATTTTTATTCTTGAAAAAATCTTGAGTTTTCCAATCATTATTAAAATATGGCTTTACTTCATCTAATGTTCTACGAGCAATATCGTCAATCAACTTTTCATCACGTTGATTTTCGAAGAAATCTGTTAATGACTTTAATAGTAATAAAGATACAGACAAAATTATCAAGGTTGGGATTAATGCATTAGATACATCTTTGCCCAGAGAGTAAAAAGTTTTTGACCATAAAAATGGATCATTACTAAGAAGATATGAAAATAAGAAATATAGTCCTATTAAAACTACAGCAGCAAAGAAGCTAATGATTCCTAAAAATTTTTGAACTGTTTTTAAAAAATCTGAATTCATACGCCTCTTTATTAAATATTAGATTTATAGCTAAATGATTTTATAGGTTTTGATAAATAATACAATTGAAATAGTTAAAATAAAGGACTGAATAATCAGCCCTTTATACACAAATTAGATCAAACTAACAACACATTAAAGCGCCGCAATCTGCTCCATATTCGCTTTAATCTTCGCTAACTGATCCGCAAACTCAGCAAGTTTTACTTTCTCACCTTCAACCACAGCAGCAGGTGCTTTCGCCACAAAACCTTCATTCGCAAGTTTAGTCGCAATTTGGTCGTGCTGCTTTTGAACTTTGTCTAAGTCTTTTTGTAGGCGACCCAATTCCGCTTTCGGGTCAATTAAGCCCTTCATTGGAACGTATACAGATACGTGACCCACGACAGAAGATGAAGACAATGGCGGTTGTTCGCCATCCGTCAAGAAGGTGATGCTTTCAACTTTTGCCAATGCTTTAAATAAGCCTTCAATACGTGTGATCTGCGCTTTTTCAGCTTCAGTGGTGTTTTGCAGAAGAACAGGCAACAAGCGAGCGTTACCTAGACCCATCTCACCACGAATGTTACGCACCGCACCAATCAAACCTTGTAGCCATTGCATATCTGCTTCGGCTTGTTCGTTGATTTTTGCTTCATCTGCAACAGGGTAGTTTGCCAACATAATGGTTTCGCCACCCAAGCCAATCATTGGCGCAAGGGTTTGCCAAATTTCTTCCGTCAAGTACGGCATGATTGGATGAGCAAGACGTAAAGAAGCTTCCATCACCGCAAGTAATACACGACGAACTTCAGCTTTGCGTTCTTCAGAAACAGACTCATCATTCAGAACAGGTTTGGTCAGCTCTACATACCAATCGCAGTATTCATTCCAAATAAAGTCATAAATCGCTTGCGCAGCCAAGTCTAAACGGTAAGTTGCAAATGCTTGATGAACAGCTTGCTCCGCCTTTTGTAAACGGCTCACAATCCACTGTTCAGGCAACTCCCAAAGGTCTTGACGAGCTTCTTGACCAACCGTTTGACCTTCAACATTCATCAATACAAAACGAGTAGCATTCCAAATTTTGTTGGCAAAGTTACGATAACCTTCCACACGTTTCATATCAAATTTGATGTCACGACCTGTGTTCGCCAATGCGCAGAAAGTAAAACGAACCGCATCTGTACCATACGCCTGAATCCCTTCTGGGAATTCTTTGCGGGTCGATTTTTCAATTTTCGCTGCTTGTTTCGGGTTCATCAAACCAGTCGTACGTTTTTGCACCAAAGTTTCAAGATCAACACCATCAATCAAGTCTAATGGGTCAAGCACGTTGCCCTTAGACTTCGACATTTTCTGACCTTCACTGTCACGTACCAAACCGTGAACGTAAACTGTTTTGAACGGTACTTGTGGCGTGCCATCTTCATTCTTCATGAAGTGCATGGTCATCATGATCATACGCGCCACCCAGAAGAAGATGATGTCAAAACCTGTCACCAATACATCAGTGGAGTGGAAGGTATTTAAGAAGTAGTTTTCTGCATCTTTCTTGGCATCACCCGTCCAACCTAAGGTCGAGAATGTCCAAAGTGCAGAGGAGAACCATGTATCCAGTACGTCTTCGTCTTGGTTTAATTGAACATCGGCAGAGATATTGTTTTTCGCACGAACTTCTTCTTCGTTGCGACCTACATAAACATTGCCTTCAGCATCGTACCAAGCAGGAATACGGTGACCCCACCACAATTGACGCGAGATACACCAGTCTTGAATGTTGTTCATCCACGCCATATACATATTGCTGTATTGTTCAGGCACGAACTTGATGCGACCATCTTGCACCGCTTCAATTGCAGGCTGCGCCAACGGTGCAATTTTTACATACCATTGGTCGGTCAATAATGGCTCAACAATCACGCCTGAACGGTCACCGCGTGGTGGTTTTAGCGTGTACGGTTGGATTTGATCTAACCAGCCTTCTGCTTCAGCCTGTTCAACTAACTTTTTACGTGCTTCAAAACGCTCTAAACCAATGTAGTCTGCAGGTGCAGGAATGGCTTTAGAAATTTGTTCGCCTGCTTTCGCAATATATTCAAACTCAGCCAATACTTCAGCATTTTTGTTGAAGATGTTGATGATTGGCAATTCGCAGCGTTTACCCACTTCATAGTCATTGAAGTCGTGTGCAGGGGTAATTTTTACACAGCCTGTACCAAATTCTTTATCGACATATTCATCTTTTACGATTGGAACCGCACGACCTGTAATTGGCAGGATGATGTTTTGACCAACAAGGTGCGAGTAACGCTCATCATCAAGGGCAACCGCAACCGCAGTATCACCCAGCAATGTTTCAGGACGAGTGGTTGCCACTACAATGTGATCTTTACCATCGTGAGTGCGTAGTGATTTATCTTCAAAGAAATATTTGAAGTGCCACAATGAACCTTGTTCTTCTTTATCCGACTCAACTTCTAAGTCAGAAAGGGCAGTTTGTAATTTTGGATCCCAGTTTACAAGGCGTTTGCCGCGGTAAATTAAACCTTCTTCGTGTAGTTTCACGAAAACTTCTTTCACCGCATTCGATAAGCCTTCGTCCATAGTGAAGCGTTCACGTGACCAATCTACCGAAGAACCTAAACGGCGGATTTGACGGGTAATGTTACCGCCAGATTGTTCTTTCCATTCCCAGACTTTTTCGATGAATTTTTCACGACCTAAGTCATGGCGGCTGATATTTTGCGCGCCCAATTGACGCTCTACTACCATTTGTGTGGCAATACCCGCGTGGTCTGTACCCGGTTGCCATAAAGTATTTTTACCCGACATACGGTTAAAGCGCGTGAGGGCATCCATAATGGCGTTGTTAAAACCATGACCCATGTGCAAGCTACCTGTGACGTTTGGCGGCGGAATCATGATACAGAATGATTCGCCTTTTTCAGACGGCTTAAAGTAGCCGTTTTCTTCCCAAGTCTTGTACCATTTTTTCTCGATCTCGGTAGGATCGTAGGTTGTAGCAATATTTTGCGCTGAATCAGTCATAGTAAGAACAGGTTAAAAGTGAATAAAAAATTGCAACTATTGTAGCAAAAAAATTGCCCGCTAAGCGAGATTCAACTCAGCCAAACTTATCGCAATTGGCAGTTGGGCAAACTCATCGTATGATGGGCGACAAGTATGATAAAAACTTCAAGTTCTCCGTTGCCTGTAACACTGTTTTAAACTGGGTTTAAGCAATGGATTTTAAAATAGATGAAAACACATCAATACGGTCAAAATAGGCAAGTTCAGTTATGACTTATGCTGTATCTTTAAAATTAAAACCAGAAACATATCAAAGATTTCAACACATTCATCAACAACTCAATGCAGGTGAATCGGAAAGTTTATCTAAAGCTTTGGGGGCGGTACTGACCGATATTTCTTGTGAAATTATTGAGCAACTTTTTGGTGAATTGTCACGTTCTAGTCATTCACTGGATGGTGAATCTGAAAAAATTATTCAGCAAGTCATACAAACCATGCAAAAATATATGCCATGGTCGGTGTCGTTTTTTGGCAATGAACGCTTAACGCCTATGGTGAATTATCTGGCAAGCATGATGTATCAGCAGGAAGGGCAAGGTTTTGTGACTTATCCTGTCGATAGTATTGTTATGAAAGAAACGTTGGGTTGTATTGAGCAAATTCGGCAGGGCAACAGTGCATGTATTGCGCCTGCATTTAAAGGGTTTACTCAAATTATTGATCAGGGCGTGGGTTATTTAATTCGTGATCCGAAAAAAATGCTGAAATTTAATTTGGTGGTCGATAAAACTTTAAACGGCGTGATTCATTTGACTACGCAACTGGGGTATAAACGCCTAGAAAAAATGGGTGCGCAATTCGATTTGGAAAGTGCAGAGATATATTTAAACCATTTTCTTGGGTTTTTGCAGCATCCTGCAAAACCTAAGACTTAAATTTTGATGACTTAAATTTTTAAATAACGCGGACAAACGGTTATGGCAAAACGGGAAAACTTGGAACATAAAGTGGTGTGGATTACAGGTGCATCTTCTGGCATTGGTAAGGCATTGGCAAAAGAGTGTGCTTTACAAGGTGCACAAGTGATTTTAACCGCACGTCGTTATGAAGAACTTGAAAAAGTACGCGTGAGTTTGCTGAATCCTGAACGTCATCTTTCTGTATGTGCAGATATTACCAATGAAAGTCAGGTGTTACATGCGTATGAACAAGTTTTGGCACGTAAAGGACGCATTGACTGGCTAATTAATAATGCAGGTTTAAGTCAGCGCGCTTTAATTGCCGATACCACTATGCAGACTGAACGCACCATTATGGAAGTGGATTATTTCTCTCAGGTCTTTCTGACCAAAACTGTCTTGCCGACCTTTTTACAGCAAAAACATGGTCGCATTATTTTTGTATCTAGTGTTGCAGCATTATTGGGTACGCAATATCGCGCGTCATATTCTGCAGCGAAAAGTGCCATTCACATGTGGGCGAATAGTTTGCGTGCCGAAGTAGCGGAGCAGGGCGTACAGGTTTCAGTTGTTTTCCCAGGATTTGTGAATACCAAGGTGTCTTTTAATGCGTTGAATGGTGAAGGCAAACCACAAGGACATCAAGATGAAGCCATTGAAAATGGTTTAGATGCCGATGTTTTTGCTAAAAATACAGTTAAAGCACTCATGGCAGGCGATGAATATATCGTGGTCGGGGGCGCTAAAGAAAAACTGGGCGTGTTGGTGTCGCGTTTATCGCCAAGTACTTTATATAAAATGATTCGTAAAACCAAAGTGAAGTAATTTTTAATCAAAGTGACTTCAAAATAAAATAATAAAAACAAAAAGAAGGATGAGCCATGCGTTTAATAATGAAAGGTTTTTTTTTATCAGCGCGTGGCTTTTCGCTTTCTTAGGGATGACTCAAACGACATTTGCCAAATTACAAACAAACGATGATTCGTTGTGTAAACAACCTGAATATATTGAAAAGATTTTACGACAGCACACAAATACAACCACAGTGAATGAGGACTTTTTGGCTTGTGCAGATTTCCCCAATGTTACTGAACAAACTTTAATTGCTTATGCTGAAACTCAGACAAAAGATGATCAACCTGTAGATGATTATCAGCTGACTTTTTTAACCGTAAATAGTAAAACGCAAAAGCTTCATTCAATCTATCACGTGAAAGAGCTTTTGCCTTCAGATGCAATTGAACTGCGTTCTATCCATTTAGATTTGGCGCCGTATCAAGTTTCTGAAAGCTTAAGGGCAATTGGTTTAAGAAGGAATTATGCAGGACGTTCAAGTGCCAATCCTTTTTCGGCGCAAGTACTCGATTTATATGATTTACAACATAACAAGAAAATTTTAAACGGCTTAATCGTAGCGCGCTATCAGGCAGAAACCGATACACGTTGTAATGCCAAAGTAATAGAAAGCAAAGCTATTTTAATGATCTTGCGAAATACAACTCGACAATATTTTGATATGCAATTACGTGATCGTATTCAACATTATGAAATGTCGGGCGATTTAGAAAATTGCAAAGAAACTAAACGAGTGTCTACTCAACAGCGTTTCACTTTAAAATTTGATGGTCGGCAATATCAAATTCCTCAGCCTTATCGAGATCAGTATTTATACTAAATTCTTTACAAACGCTGAAAGATGTACTCAGCGTTTTGCAGAGAATTGACTAACGCTATTTTGAACCGCCGTTCCATAAGCAAAGACTTCGACCATGCCGCCTTGCATCCCCAATTCTGTGGTGCTTAAACGCAGCCCCATAATATGATTTGCGCCCATTTTTTCAGCTTCTAATTTTAAACGGACGATGGCTTCACGACGCGCCCGCTCGACAATACTTTCATAACAGGTCAAACGCCCGCCAAAGAAGTTCTGAATATTGGCAATCACAAACTTAAAATAATCGTGAGAAATGACCACATTACTATGTATCAATTGCCCAAAATTGGGACTGGTCTGGAAGCGGTTATTATCAATCTGAATATAGCTTAAACGCAGTTCTTGCTCGGCTAAATATTTGAAATGCTTGCGTTCGTTGCGTCGCCCAAAACCAAAGCCTACAGCAAATAAAATCGCAAAGACAACAATTTGCAGAATTAAATTATCCATGTGATGTTATTCCTGTCCAATAATCTTTACTTTAGTGTGATGCTGGAAATGGGTCTGGAAGTTTAGGAATATCTGCCTCGACCACCACTGCTGTACCGTAAACAAATAATTCCGAAGCACCTTGGGCAATGTTCGAGGTAGAAAAGCGAATCCCAACAATAGCATTGGCACCTAAACCACGTGCTTTTGCAATCATACGATCCATCGCTTCTTGGCGTGATTCTTCTAGTAATTCGGTATAAGCCGTTAATTCACCACCGACAATATTTTTGAGTCCTGCCAAGAAGTCACGCCCCACATGCTTACTGCGTACGGTGCTGCCATAGACCACATCAATTTGCCGTGAAATACGATGACCTGGTACAGATTCAAGATTACTGAGCAACATAAGATTCTAATATTTAAAAACAAGACGTATTGAAGATATGAAATGTACTGGCAAAAAGCAATAAAAAAGCCCACCGAAGTGAGCTGATTTAGTCTGTATGTGTCTGTATGTATTGAGCTGTTAAGCAGCAAATTTAAGGTAGACGCAAAGGCTTATTGCGCTTTACGTTCTGCCGATGATGCAGGTTGCAAAGTAGCATCTGAAGTGTTGGCTTTCACACCGCCACCCAAAGATTTATACAACTCCACCTGATTGTTCAAATTGGCTTGTTCCAACAACAATAAACCTTGTTCTGCTGCATAAGACGTACGCTGTGCATCCAACACGGTTAAATAGTTGTCAATGCCTGCGCGGAAGCGTGCATTAGATAATTTATAAGTGGTATTGGTCGCATCAACCAAGCGTTTTTGTGCCGCTAAACGATCACCAATATTTTGACGAACTGCCAAAGCATCATTCACTTCACGGAATGCAGACTGAATTGATTTTTCATAGTCAGCCAAAGCAATTTGTTGATCCGTTTCTGAAATTTTGATGTTGGCTTGGCGTGTGCCCCAATCAAAAATTGGCAAGTCGATGCTCGGGCCCACTGCCCAAACAAAACTGCCTGATTTAAACAAATCACTCAAGTCAGTTGATGCATAGCCTGCATTGCCCGTGAGGCTAATGCTTGGGAATAAACGTGCTTTTGCTGCACCAATATTGGCACCCGCAGCCGATAGTCGATACTCTGCAGTACGAATATCAGGACGGTTATTCAGCAAGTCACTTGGTAAACCAGCGTCAATTGCGGTAGTTTTGGTAATGCGCGTCACACGTTGCGTTGGCAATAACGCACTTGGAACTTGTTCGCCCACCAACAAGTTCAGCAAGTTTTGTGCTTGCGCGACTTGGGTTTTGTAGTTGGCGACATCATTACGTGCAGTTTCAACTGAAATTTGTGCCTGACGGACAGGTAATTCACTATCAATGCCGACATCAAAACGCTTTTTGTTGAGGTTATAAGACTCAAGCTGTGTTTTTAAGGTTTGGTCTGCCAGTTTTAAATTGGCATTGGCAAAAGAATAGTTTAGCCATGCTTGCGCCACCTGACCAATCAAGGCAATTTGTGTGGCATCACGCGAGCTTTGAGTTGCCAAGAAGTTATCTAATGCATTGTCTTTTAAGCTGCGTACACGACCCCAAAAATCTAGTTCGTAGGCAGTTACACCTAAACCAACGTTATAGCGTGTGTGTGTGCCTAAAGCAGTACCTTGATCTTGACGCAGTACGCCACCGCTAGCACCAATGGTAGGTAACTGGTTGTTTTCGGTAATTTGATAGGCTTGTTGGGCACGTTGGATATTCAGCGTCGCTGTGCGTAAATCACGGTTATTGTTCAATGCCATATCCAAAACTTGTAATAAGCGTTGATCGGCAAAGAAATCTTTATAACCTTGTTCAGCCACTGAAGTACCCGATGCAGCAGCAGTATAGCTGCTTGGAATACTTGCCTGAGCGACGGGCTCTGGCCCACGCATACTTTGACAAGCTGTCAAAGCAAGCGCGAGGGCAGAAACCGCAATACCACGGCCTGTATGCGACCATAAGTTTTGCATCACGATACATGCTCCTGATTATTTTGTTGTTTTGGTTTGTATTTAAAGATACTTCTAATCCAGACATAGAATACAGGAATAAAGAAGATCCCTAACAAGGTTGAGCTAATCACACCACCTAACACACCATAACCTACTGAGTGTTGGCTACCTGCACCCGCACCTGATGAAAGTGCAAGCGGCAATACACCAAAACCAAAGGCCAAAGTGGTCATAATGATTGGGCGTAAACGCATTTTTGCAGCATGCAAGGTCGCTTCAAACAGGTCTTCACCTTTTTCTTGTAGCTCTTTGGCAAATTCCACAATCAAAATCGCGTTTTTGGCTGATAAACCAATCACGGCAATAATTGCCACTTGGAAGTAAATGTTGTTGGATAGGTTCGGGTTTTTGAACAAGATCATGCCCCCGAAGGTGAGCAATAATGCTCCGACAATACCCAACGGTACCACCAACAGCACCGAGAATGGAATAGACCAGCTTTCATACAAGGCTGCCAAACACAAGAATACAATCAGTAATGACAGTGCATAGAGGAATGGTGCCTGATCGCCAGATTCACGCTCTTCAAGTGATAAACCTGTCCATTCATAGTCAAAGCCGTTTAAGCCCATAGATGGTAGTTTTGCGACAATTTCTTCCATCGCTTGCATGGCTTCACCAGAGCTGACACCTGGCGCAGGCGCACCCTGAATGTTCTTGGCAGATACGCCGTTATAGCGTTCCAAACGAGGTGAACCATAAGTCCATTCGCCTGTTGCAAAGGCTGAGAATGGCACCATTTCACCACGGTTGTTGCGGACATACCACTTGTTCAGGTCTTCAGGCATCATGCGTGAATCAGATTCGGCTTGCACATAGACTTTTTTCACGCGACCACGGTCAATAAAGTCATTGATGTACGAACCACCCCAAGCCATGCCCATGGTGCTGTTGATTTCAGCAATGCTGACACCTGCCGCACCTGCTTGCGCTTGGTCAATAATAATACGGTACTGTGGTGTATCTTCTTGACCATTTGGACGTACGCCCATTAAGCGAGGGTCTTTAGATGCTTCACCCAACACAATATTACGTGCCATGGTGAGTTTTTCATGACCATTGCCCGCAGCATCTTTCAGTTGCAAGTTAAAGCCTGAGCTGACACCTAATTCTGGCATCGCAGGAAGCTGTAATGGCATGATGTAAGTGGCATCTTTCACAATCATGTTCAGTGCCATACCACGCTGGATAATTGCACCAACTTGAGATTCAGGGCTTGTACGCTCACTCCAGTCTTTTAACTTAATGAACGCCATACCTGCGTTTTGACCAACGCCTGAGAAAGAGAAGCCTGAAACACTAAATACCGACTGCACATGCTCTTTTTCATTTTCTCTGAAAAAGTTGGTCATGCTGGTCATGGTGGCGTCAGTACGTTCCAAAGTTGCATTTGGTGGGAGTTGTACCAATGTCATCACCACGCCCTGATCTTCATCAGGCAAGAATGATGATGGTAGTTTTTGGAACACTAACACAATAATGCCCAGTACCACTGCATATAAAACCCCCGAGAAGATTTTATGATGCGTCATGCGGTTAACACCACCTTGATATTTAACCGAGAGCTTATCGAAACTGCGGTTAAACCAGCGGAAGAAACGCGCAAAAATACCGTTGCTTTCAGGCTTGTTTGGATCGTGTTGTTTAAGAATCGTGGCACATAGGGCAGGGGTAAAGGTCAACGCTACGACCAGTGACAACACCATTGCAGTCACAAGCGTAATTGAGAATTGACGATAAATAACGCCTGTAGTCCCACCAAAGAATGCCATAGGTACGAATACCGCAGACAATACCGAGGTAATCCCGATCAGTGCGCCTGAAATCTGTTTCATCGACTTTTCAGTCGCCGCCACAGGGTCAAGATGTTCTTCGACCATGACACGTTCTACGTTTTCCACCACGACAATTGCGTCATCGACCAATAGACCAATCGCCAGTACCATGGCAAACATGGTCAGGGTGTTAATCGAGAAGCCAAACATGTTGATCACGGCAAAGGTACCCAGTACCACCACAGGTACGGCCATAGTTGGAATAATTGTGGCGCGCCAGTTCTGCAAGAACAGGAACATCACAATAAAGACCAAAATGATCGCTTCAATTAAGGTTTTAACAACACTCTTAATCGAAAGTTCAATAAATGGCGTGGTATCAAAAGCCAACTCATCCTTTAAACCCGCAGGGTAGTTAGGACGTAATTGCTTGAGGCGTTCTTCCACAGCAGCAGCAGTATCTAGGGCGTTAGCACCTGTAGATAATTTAATTGCGACACCGCCCGCAGGCTTGCCGTTGTATTTAGAAATAAACTGATAGTTGTCTGCACCAAGTTCAATTCGTGCCACATCACCCAAGCGCACTTGAGCGCCTGAAGCGGTATTTTTTAGAAAAATATTGCTGAATTGTTCAGGTGTTTGCAGCAAGCTTTGCGCAGTTACTGTAGCATTCAAAGCCTGACCTTGAATTGCAGGTGCGCCGCCCAATTGACCTACCGCAACCTGTGCGTTTTGGGTACGAATCGCTTGAGCAATATCACTTGGTGTGACTTGCAAGCTCGCCATTTTGGCAGGGTCCATCCAAATACGCATCGCGTATGAGCCACCAAAGACTTGTACTTCACCCACACCTGCAACACGGCTCAGCGGTTCAGAAATGTTAGAGTTAACATAGTCTTTAATATCATCGGCAGACAGGCTTTCATCAGGTGAATAAAAAGCGAGAACCTGTAAGAAGCTCGCTCCTGATTTGGTCACTTTCACGCCTTGACGTTGCACATCATCAGGCAAGAGCGCCGTAGCAGATTGCAATTTGTTCTGTACTTGAACCTGTGCAATATCTGGGTCGATACCTTGTTCAAAGTTTAACGTAATGGATGCAGAACCGTTCCCCGCACTGTTGGATGAAATATAGCGCAGACCATCCAAGCCGTTCATTTGTTGTTCAATAATTTGCGTTACTGTGTTTTCCACAGTTTCAGCAGATGCACCCGGATAGGTTGCAGCAATGGTGACCGTTGGCGGTGCAATGGTCGGATATTGGGCAATTGGCATATTGGTGAGGGTAATAATCCCCGCCAACATGATTACCAATGAAATCACCCATGCAAAAATGGGGCGATGAATAAAAAAGTGAGCCATTAACGTCTACTCCTTATGTATTTGAAGTAGCTTTTGATTCAGTTGCTTGGGCTTCTGAGGCTGGTTTGGCATCCCCCGATTTTGCTGGTGCAGCAGGTGCAGCGCCTTGCGGTTGATACGGCTTAGCGACCACTTGCTGTTCAGGTTTTACTTTGGCAATACCTTCGACAATCACTTTATCGCCAGTTTGCAAACCTTCAGTCACAATCCAGTTGCTGCCTTGCGTACCAACTGTGGTCACAGGACGCGGTTCAACAATACCTTTGGCATTCACAATCATTGCCATTGCCTGACCTGTTGGGGTACGGCTAATCGCAGCTTGTGGAATTAAGATTGCGTTAGGAATCACACCTTGCACAATTTGCGCAGTGGCAAACATACCCGGCAATAATAAATGATTTGAATTTGGGAACACGGCGCGTAAAGTCACGGTGCCTGTTTCTGGGTTCACGCTGGCATCAGAAAAAGCCAAACGACCTTCAACAGGGTAGTAGCTGCCATCTTCAAGTTTTAATTTTACTTTGGTGTTGTTGCTGCTATTTAAACTACCTTGACTCAATTGCTGACGTAAACGTAGTAACTCTGCGCTGGACTGATTGATGTCTACATAAATTGGGTCTAAGCGTTGAATCGTCACCAACGGTTCCGCCTGACTAGCCGTAACCAATGCACCTGCAGTCACAGTAGAGCGGTTAGTTTGCCCTGAAATTGGGGCACGTACAGTCGAATAGCCTAGGTTAATTTCGGCATTGCGTACTTCTGCTTGAGTCGCAGCAACATCGGCTTCGGCGAGTTTTACCTGTGCCACAATGTCATCATATTCTTGTTTAGAGATTGCATTGCTGCCTACCAACTGACGGTAACGACCTTCTTTAATGCGTAACACATTCAATTGCGCTTGCTGGCGGGTGAGTGCTGCACGGCTACTGTCTAGACTGGCACGGTTGGTACGTGAGTCAATTTCATAAAGCGCCTGACCCTCACGCACGTAGCTGCCTTCGGTAAATAAACGTTTCAGAACCACACCACTGGTTTGTGGGCGAACTTCTGAAATTTCAAAGGCTGTGGTACGTCCAGACAGTTCTACAGACTGTTCCACGCTTTGTGGCTGTGCCACCAGTACGCCAACCTCAGTCGGTGGCATTTGCTGAGCTGCACCTGCTTGCTGTGCATCTTTTGGATCTTTGCTACAACCCACAAGTGCTAAACTTGTGGCTAATGCGCAAGCAGTCAGGGCAGGAGCCCAAAGCTTTGCAGACATCATTCTTTCACCTCTATTAGATTTTTATCTAAACTTATGTATTGGTTTGTCTTGCAGATATTGAGCGCAAAACAGATACCACAATGTGATCCAAATAAAACTTATGCTCCAACCAGAGAGGACATCTGAAGGATAGTGCACTCCCAGATACACACGGGAAATGCCCATCAGCAACATCCATAACCACGCGCACACAGACAAAATTTTATGCGCTGGATGTTGCAAACTCAGGTAAATCACCAAACAACCTAAAGTTGCAGCATAAAAACTATGAGCGCTTGGAAATGATGCGCCAAAAGTTTCCACCAAATGCAATGCTTCAGGCGGGCGAGGTCGCGCGAATAGGTATTTGAGCAGCCATGAAAGCGCAATACTTACGACCAGTCCTACACTGATAAAAACAATTTTTGTGTATTTTTTATACCATGCCAAATAGAAACACCATAGGCAGGTTAAAAATAATACAAATGGCATGCCACCTAATACAGAAAGTGTGATTGCCAATTGATTCAAATGTGCGGTGCGCTGGGTACTTAAAAACTCCACACTGGCAACATCAAATTGTTGCCAACTTGGAATGTTTAGCACTAACACACTGATTATAAATAGTAAACTACCGAGATAAAGCAGTATTTTAGGCATGCTAAAAATCCCTGTAAGTTTAACCGATTTGAGCACGGTTGATGAATGGAATAAAGTGTACTAGTCAGTACACTTTATTTCAAGCCAATGTAAATGAGAAGAATTTCTTTTTTTGTTACTTTGTGCGCAATGTAAATGTGCACTAAATTTTAGCATTTCGTTCAGTATTTGAGGATGAATCGTCATCCACTGTAATTGGTTGTTTCGGTGGCCAAAAGAAATCACTTGGACGGGTTAAGAAGTGAGTCAGCACCAATTTTGCCAAAGGTTTCCACTGTTCAAAACGTACCCGACGCGCACGCAATGCCACAATAATGGTTAAAGTAAAGCTGACAAATAAGTTGGTTAAACCAATTAGCAGTACGCCTAAAAAGGACACAATAATCAGGCCAATTTCAGGTGAGCCATTAATATTCATTAAACCCTGAATAAAGTTGGCAGAAGCGAAGGCAATGTGGCGAATATCAATCGGTAAACCCAAAATATAACCCAGCGTAGCGGTACTGCCGAGCATAATCCCGAACAGGAAATTACCTGCCAAAGCCCCTAAGTTTCGTTCTATATAATTGGCAAATATATTGAGACGTTCTTGTCCGAGTAACTTCTTTAAATGCAGATGAGCTTTTAAGCGCGGCCCGACTTTACGATACACCGCCATGTTATCGAAATAACCTGCAATCAAACCAGACAGAAATAAAAATACCCCTGCAATGGCGGCATGTGGAATGGCAAGTGAAGTAAACGGATTCAAGTCGTGCAGCATATTGGATGCTTTGGCATGTGACATCAACGGTTCATGCAACATGGCATCCCAACTAAACGCAATTAAGGCTGCGACTGGAATGGCAATCGAGATATTGCCCAAAATGGCGACGAACTGCGTGCGGATAATATTAATAATTAAGGCAGCAAGTTCGGCAATTTGTGCCATTTTAGAGCCTTTACGATGCTGTACCGTAGAAGCCAATGCTGCAGCAGTCATTGCGGGTTGTTTGGTGGCAACAGTAAAGTGCAAGACATGAATCAGCATAAAACCAAATGAATAAATCATGCTGTTGATGATGGCCTGCATCATCGGAGCGAGCACTAAACGCGAGGCGAGGGTTTTTAAAGTCGCCATCGTGGCAATTAAAACACCTGCACCTGCCGCAGCTTTATACATGCCCCAAAAGCCGTCTTTGTCGGTACTTACATAATGCTCACCCGTTTTACTGGCATTTTCAGTGACTTGTAAGGCAATTAACTCACTGTTTTCTGCAAGCAAGGAGCGTACACTGCGTTCGCTATACAATGCCGCAGTTACATCTACCAGTAATTGTCCTGCCGAAACATAACGGACTTTGTCTTGCGCCACGATTAAATTCAGCAACAGTTCAATCCGCTCTAAACATTGTTCAAGTAAAGACAATAAGTAGGTCAGACTGATGCTGACGCCAGTTCGTTTGGTGGCACGACGAATTTTACTGCTGACATCATGACATTGGTCAATCATCACCAAAGCTTGAGAGGCATCGGGTGGTTGAATGGCACTGATTTGATCGTGTTGTTGATCGGCAACTTTATAAAGCTGAATAAACTCGTTGATTTCGCGGTTTTGTGCCAAAAAAGGTGAATCATATTCACTTAGTTCAGGATAGGCACTAATAAATTCAGGATATAAACCAATGCCGCTGACCCGATATGACAGCACTGTTAGAGCTTTAATAATTTCACTGCGAATCAGGCGTTTTTGTGTTTGTCCGCCATGTCCGCGATTCAGTAAAGTAAATAATTGCTGCCATTCGGTATCTTCAATATTGTCGAGCCAGTATTTATCACTACGTAGTGGAAAAACTCGACGGACTAAATCTTGCAGTTGGCTTTCATCATTAATCAGCGGTAAAAAGTGCGCGCCCAAACGCTGAAACAACTGATTCCAAAAACCATCGAGCGATAAAATTCCCGTGTCGGCATATAAACTGGTTTGTTTGTATTGATTGATTAGACGTAAAACAAAATGTTGCAAGGTTGAGCTGGCATCGGGTGTCAGCAGCAAGGCTTGTAAGAAAGCTTGAAACTTTTGATGAGTTTCTTCTAAATCTTGAGTGTCACTTGGACGGATACGATTGACCAGTTCAATCAGCAGATTTTCATCCAGAACAGCTTTTGGTGTATCCAGCTGTTCTTGCATTTTTCTAAATAAATCGTTGAGTTTTATATGCATAAGCTGCTTAAATTATTGAATGCGATGTAAAGCCAATAAGGCTAAATTCTTTAAGGCCTGACGATACTCCGAGTCTGGCAGTGCTTCTAAAGCGGCAATAGCGGCTTTAGTTTCTTCTGTGGCACGTTGGCGGCAATAATCGAGAGCGCCAGAGGACTGCACAATGGCAATAACCTGATCGAGGTCAGAAGTACCACCTGTCGCAATACTGCGACGAATAATTTGGTGTTGTTCGCCAGTGGTATTTCTTAATGCAGAGATTAAAGGCAAAGTTGGTTTGCCTTCCATTAAATCATCGCCAATATTTTTACCTAATGTTTCAGCGTCTGATGTGTAATCTAAAATATCATCAATAATTTGGAAGGCATTGCCAAAGTGTCCTGCAAATAAACGCAACGGCTCGCGGTACTGTGGCGTGCCTGTTAAAATTGCTGCACCTTCGGTGGCAAGTTCAAATAAACGTGAAGTTTTGCCGTGAATAATGTCTAAATAAATTTGTTCTGTGGTGTCGGGTTGATGCTGTGCCTGTAATTGTAAAACTTCACCTTCGGCAATTTCACAAGTCCCTGTAGAAAAGTCTTTTAGCAATACCAAATCGTTTAAATCGACCAATAAGTCAAAGGCGCGGGAGATTAAAAAGTCACCGACTAAAACCGCTGTTTGGTTATTCCAAGTGGCGTTAGCAGTAGGTCGACCACGACGTAAACCAGACTCATCCACCACATCATCATGCACCAAAGTTGCGGTATGCAGCATTTCAATAATTGCAGCCAGTTTACGTTGACGCTCTAAATCTTCTGCACCACAAGCTTTGGCAGCAAGTAAGCACATAATTGGACGCATGCGCTTACCGCCAGCTTCGACCACATGCTTACTAACCGCCATCACTAACGCGACTTTAGAGGTAATCCCTTCATTAATAAATGTATCCATCGCGGCAAAATCAGAAGCAACAGGGGCGAGAATGTCTTGCTTAAAGTCGATGGTCATGTGAAGAGAAACCTCAATAATATTGAATGACAACTTAGTTGAATCAGTTGTAACTTATGTTACAGCCAAGAAAACTGCTTAAGTCTGCGAAAATAACGCAATGAATGCAATAGTTAGGCACCTGCCAAATGCTGTAATTGTTAATTCTACTAGAAAACGAAGTCAATAACTTTGTGGGTGAATTCAGTTATTTGCTCAAGTTGGGCATGATTTTAACAAGCACAGCAGTTTACGCCAACACAATCTGTCTGTATTGATTGATCCATTGAATATGGATGAGGCTGCAGAAAGTCATTTACGCGGCTGGGTATTAAATAATCAACCTTGTTGTGCAATAATTGCCGTAAATGGCTTGTTGTTTGTGCGAATATCGCTTAAAATCTTTGCCCTTGAATAACCCCCAGTGGCGTTCGTTTTAAGATCGATATATCCCTTTATCGGCACGACGACACGGGCATGTTTGGAGTACATTATGTACGCAGTAATCCAAAGCGGTGGTAAACAGCACCGTGTTGTTGAGGGTGAAACCCTTAAAGTTGAATTATTGAAAGCTGAAACTGGCGCAACTATTACGTTTGATGACGTATTAATGGTTGTAAACGGTGACAACGTTCAAATCGGTGCTCCAGTTGTTGCTGGCGCTAAAGTAACTGCAGAAGTGGTTGGTCATGGTCGTCACGACAAAATCCGTATTGTTAAAATGCGTCGTCGTAAACACTACCGTAAGCAACAAGGTCACCGTCAATGGTTTACCGAGTTGAAAATTACTGGTATTGCAGGCTAATCACTAGGAGTAAATAGACATGGCAACTAAAAAAGCCGGTGGATCGACTAAGAACGGTCGTGATTCGAATCCTAAGATGTTAGGTGTTAAAGTTTACGGTGGTCAAACTGTAACTGCTGGTAACATCATCGTTCGTCAACGTGGTACAGAATTCCACGCTGGTGCAAACGTAGGTATGGGCCGTGACCATACTTTATTTGCTACTGCTGACGGCGTAGTAAAATTCGAAGTGAAAGGTCAATTTGGCCGTCGCTACGTATCTGTTGAAGCGTAAGCTGAAATAGTGAAAAAACCCACAAGTGATTGTGGGTTTTTTTATGCTTGTATGATGGAAAATTAGGGTCAAAGGATAACTTTTAGTTCTTCATCATGATGGATAAATTTCTACATTTTATATTAATAAGCATACAAAACTTCTTATTTTCTATCATATTAGCGCCAGAAATTGGTTTAAGATGGGACATCCAAAACATTGCGATTGAGCAAATATAAAAAGGTGAATCTATGAATATGCTTCGTAAAACGATGTGTGCTGTGGCATTAGGTGCAACCACTTTAGCGCCAATCATGAGTACTACAGTGTTTGCTGCGCCAGTGGCAGCATCGGAGCAACAAGCGACAGCAAACCTTGTTAAACAATTGAATGGTATTAAAAGTTTTACCGCCAATTTTGAGCAAACCACCAAAGTCAGCAATAATGGCAAGGCTTTGCCAAACCGTGGTTTATCGGCACAGCACATGAACCAGAATTTTAAAGGGGTTATGAAAGTTGAGCGTCCGGGTAAATTCTTTTGGGAAACCACCAGTCCAGCCAAACAAACAATTGTGACTACGGGTAAAACCGTATGGATTTATGACCCAGACTTACAACAAGCTGTACGCCAAAGCCTAGATGATCAAGTGGCAAATACGCCTGCGTTGTTGCTTTCGGGCAATACCAATCAAATCATGCAGTCGTATCGTGTGACCCAGCCGAATAAGTCAAAGACTTATTACACCTTATACCCAAAAAGTGATGATGGCGTATTTCAGAGTTTAACCATTAGTTTTGGTGCGCGTAACGCGCCAACCTTAATGATTTTACAGGACTCATTGGGACAAACCACGCATGTGCGCTTTAATAATGTAAAAGTCAATGCGGCGATACCAGCCTCAACTTTTAATTTTACTCCACCAAAAGGCACGGACATTATTGATCAATAATTGAATGTTTTCATACATTCTTTTAAAAGCATAATTTGTTATTCCTTATCCTAGCCTTCTCCCACAGGGCATAGGTATCTACACATCTTTAGGTACCTAGTGCAATGGTTGCGATTTCATTCAGTTCATCTATTGAATA